>JAYSSW010000340.1:0-9087 GCA_043720335.1 Planctomycetia bacterium | reverse complement strand
CAGGGAACCATGCAGACGGAATATCTCATCCTGCAAGTCGCCAGGCGATCCCGTCGCTTGCGCGCAGGGTTAGTGAAGTCTGCCGCAAAAGAAAAGCCGCCCGACACTTCGCTTTGCAGCGGGATGGCGGGCGGCGATAAAGAAGCCCAGATGGCGCTACTTCGTGTCGAGCTTGTTGACGAGTTCGGCGATGCGCTTGGCGTCGCCGCCGGCGTCGCTGACGGTGTCGATAGCGGCGATGTTGCCCGCCTTGTCGACGACTACGGTGATGCGCGGGATGGTGACGCCCCGGAGCACCTCGACCTTGGCGCCGCTCTCGTCGACGCCGTTCGCCTTGCCCCCCTTGCCGGCCGTGATGCCGAAGGCCTTGGCGACTTCGCCCTTCTCGTCGGCGAGCAGCGGGAAGTTGAGTTTGTGGTGGCTCTTGAACATCTTGTGCGTCGCGACCGAGTCGCCGCTGACGCCGACGACCTGGACGCCCTTGCTGGAGAGGGTCTCGATGTCGTCGCGGAAGCCGCACGCCTGCTTGGTGCAGCCGCCGGTGAAGTCGGCGGGGTAGAAGTAGAGGACGAGGATCTTCTTGCCGACCACGTCGGACGACTTCCACGGCTTGCCGGCCTCGTCGACGCTCTCAACGACGGGCGCCTTGTCGCCGACTTTCATGGTGGAGCCTCCCTTGCCTTTTCCCGTCGCCTTCTTCTCGCCAGCCGTCGTCGGGCCGGACACGACCAGGGCGAGCGCGCCCAGAACGAACAAGCCGATCGACCATCGGGTGAGCAACCGCATGCGTGGAACCTCCAAAGGGTGAAGACTGCTCCCCGGCGAAGCGGGCCGAACCGGCTCGCTTCTCGTCCGGGGAATGGTTACAATAAGCCGCTCTTTCAGGCGTGTCAAACCTTCACTGGAAACGACACGCCCCAGCGCATAGACGCGACGGGAAGCGCGTTCATTCACACGATGGAGATCCGCATGCTTGGCGTTTCACTCAACCCCCGGCAGTTCCTCGACCGCGTCGGCGTCGAACTGCAGCGCATCGACCCGGCCCAGGTGCAGAACCTCGCCGACCGCATCCACGACTGCTACGAGCGAGGCGCCACCGTCTTCGTCGCCGGCAACGGCGGGTCCGGCTCCAACGCCTCCCACCTCTGCGAAGACCTCGGCAAAGGCACCATCCGCCGCGAGGACTTCGACAACGACCAGAAGAAACGCCTCCGCATCCTCAGCCTCACCGACAACACGCCGTACATCCTCGCCTGGGGCAACGACGAAGGCTTCGACCGCGTCTTCGTCGAGCAGCTGAAAAACCTCGCCCGACCCGGCGACCTGCTCGTCGTCATCAGCGGCTCGGGCAACAGCCCCAACATCCTCCGCGCCGTCGACTGGGCCAACCGCAACGGCGTCGCCACCTTCGGCTGCACCGGCTTCACCGGCGGCAAGCTCCAGACCCTCGCCCACCACAACCTGCACGTCCCGCTCGACGACATGGGCATCGTCGAATCGATCCACCTCACCGCGTTCCACTGGGTCGTCGACGACCTGTACCGCCGCATCTCGGTGGCGTAGCCTGGAGACTTGTCGCATGCCCGGCGCCCGCATTGTCCATTTCGAGATCCCCGCTGACGATCCCGCGTCGTTGGCGGAGTTCTACACGCAGGTGTTCGGCTGGAAAGTCCGCAAGGCGCCCGCGCCCGGCTTCGACTACTGGGCGTGCGACACCGGCATCGGTGACGGCATCCACGGCGCCATCACGAAGCGAACGCGCGATGGCCAAGGGATCACGAACTCCATGACGGTCGAGCGAATCGACGACTGGCTCGACCTGGTCGTTCGGAACGGCGGCAAGGTGCTGGCGCCGCGCTCGCCGGTCGCGGGCATGGGCTGGCACGCGCTCGCCGCCGACCCGCAAGGCAACCCGCTCGGCTTCTGGGAGAAGGACGCGACCGCAGGCGATTCGCCATGAACGACTTCCCGATCGATTGGCAGGGGCGGACCGGGCCCCACCAGATCATCGTCGATCTCACGCCCGACCAGGTCGCGGAGCGGCTGGCGATCTCGCTGGTGTTCGAGGACAGCCCGCGCGACTTCCGCGACCCGAACCGCAGGTACGCCGGCGAGATCGTCCACACGCACTTCTGGATGCGCGCCCTGCGAGCCCGCCGTCGCGCGGCCCCGATCCTGCGGGCCGACATGGAGGAGATGGACGGCGTCACGCGCATCGTGTTCCAGATCGAAGCGGATCTCTGGTACGTCTGGCCCGCTTTGATCGGCCTGCCGATCGTGTCGGTCGGTTCGCTCGCGCTCGCGCTCTACCTGGGCCAGCTCTGCCCCGCCGTGCTGCCGCTGCTCTTGGCGGTGCTTCTGGTGATCGGATTCCTGAACGCGAAGCAGGAATCGAGCCGGCTGCTGCGATATTTCCTCGAACTTTTCGCCGAGGACCGCGTCAGCGCCAACGATCATTGATGGCGAAGCTACATGCGCAGCGACTGCGCGGTGACGCGGTAGCTTTCTTCGAGCGGCAGACGCACGCACAGATCAGGTTCCAGCCAAAGAGGCACGGTCGGCAGGTCCATGCCCAGCGTCAGCGTTTCCTGCCACAGCTCAATCCGCAGCCACTCGGCGGTTTCGTGGGGACGATACGCGACCACGTACAGCTTCGTCGGCGATTCCCAGGGCGGCTCGCCATTCTTCTGCAGCGCGTGCAGGATTTCGGCGTGCAGGTTGGCGGATCGCTCGGTGACGATGTCGACGACGATCAGCGACACGCCGCGGTTCAGGTAACCGACGCACTTCGACGCGAAGGCGCGTCGGCTTGCGGGACGGTCCTTGTTGGACGGACTGACCAGTTCCAGCGCCGCCCGCAGCTGCGGCCCGCCGAACTGGCGCTGGATCTGCACCTCGAACACGTCGGCGCCGTTGCGATCCAGTTCCAACGTCTGGGTCGGCGAAGGCGGCGACCACGGAGCTGTGGCAGCGCCGCTGCGCGGTTCGACGATTCCGTCCTCACGCAGCGTGGCGACATCCACCTCCACGCGGCCCGCCGTCTCGACGAGCGGCATGGCGTAGTATTCAGCGGGCAGGACGCCGTTGTTGAGATGGAACGCGATCGCGGTCGCCCAGGCGCTGTGGAAGCCCTCCCACGGACGGCGCACGCTCAACGGCGGATGGAAATGGTCGTGCAGCGGCATGGCGGTCGCCTCGCGGAAATCGGGATCCTACTGCCCTTCGAGCGCTTCCTCGATCACGTCCTCGGCCACGTAGATCGGCACCTTCGCGGTGACGGCGACCGCGATCGCGTCGCTGGGGCGGCAGTCGATCTGCACGATCTCGCCGTCCTTGCGGATGCGCAGCTTGGCGTAGTAGGTGTGCTCCTTCAGCTCATGGATGAAGATGTCCTGCAGGTCGCCCCCCAGCTCGTCGATGACGGCCAGGATCAGGTCGTGCGTCATCGGCCTCTGGATCTTGACCCCCTTGATCCGCCGGTCGATGCTCGACGCCTCGAAAAGTCCGATGACAATCGGGAAGGAACGCCCGCCTTCCACCTCGCGCAGTTGCACGATCTGCTGGTCGTTGACTTCGTTGATGATGATGCGTCGAAGTTCCATCTGGATCGGCACGTCGACCTCGCTCTCGTCCGGATTCACGGGTTGCCCGCAGTCCCGCCCATTGTAGCGGCGAACCGGCGGCGGGCCTCGCCGATTCCAGCCGCGCGGCAGAGCCGTTCCCGCCCGACATGATGGTTTTTCCGGCGAAACCCGGACATGCCGGGCTTTCCCCGCCGCCCGGCGGTTGCTTGCGGAGCGGGACCGATCTATAGTTCATGGGGGGCAAGTCCATTTGCAGCGGCCCCCAAGTCTGCTAAGATAGTTGTTGCCCTCATTCGACCCATGCTTCTGAGGGATATGTTCGATGGCGAAGGCGCGAAACGAGGTGGCCCCATGGCCCTGTCCCTGAATATCGGCAAATGCACGCTTCTGGGGAACTACCGAGAGAACAATGAAGACTCCATCGAGGTCAAGGCTTTCCCCGACATGACCATCTGCATCGTCGCGGACGGCATGGGGGGCCAGGCCGCTGGCGAGATCGCCAGCAAACGGGCCATCGAAGTGGTGCCGCGCGAGCTGCGCAAAGGCATCAACATGAACACCGCCGCCGAGCAGGCGAAAACCACCATCCGCAAGTCGGTGGTGCAGGCGAACGACGAGATCATCACCATGGGGTCGCTCGACCGCGACCTCAAGAACATGGGCACGACCATCGTGCTGGCCGTCTGGCGTAAGAGCCAGGAACTGTACATCGCCAACCTGGGCGACTCCCGCGCCTACCTGATCCGCGAAGGCGCCATCGAGCAGCTGACCATCGACCATTCGCTCGCCTGGGCCTTGGTCGAGAACAAGACGATCAGCGCGGCCGAGGCGAAGGAGCACCGCTTCCGCAACGTCCTCTGGAAATACCTCGGCAGCAAGGAAGTCGGCGAAGGGCCGGAGGTCAAGGGGATCGACGCGAAGCTCGGCGACGTCATCCTGCTCTGCAGCGACGGCCTGACCGGGCCGGTGCCCGACGAGAAACTGCTGTCGTTCGTGCAGGAAAATCCCGATATGCAGAAGTGCGCCGACGGGCTTGGCCAGCTGGCGCTCGAAATGGGCTCGCGCGACAATGTCTCGTGCATCGTCATGGAAGTCGTCGAACTGTGACCGCGAAAATCCGCTGGCGACCGTGGGCGATCCCGCGTTGCACCAGCGGATTTTTCGTCGGCTCAAACGTAGAGCTGCACCGTCGGCTTGATGACCAGCTCCGGGATCGAGACGTGCGGCGGCTGCACGGCGACGAACAGCACCGACGCGGCCACGTCCTCCGGCTTCAGGATCTTCCCCCGATGCTCCTCCGAGATCGGCGTCGGGCGGTGCTCCAGGATCGGCGTGTCGACCTCGCCGGGGTAGATGTTGCAGACGCGGACGCCGCTGTCCTTCTCCTCCGCCGCCAACGCGATGCCCATCGCCCCCATGCCGAACTTGGCCGCGACGTAGGCGATGCCGCCCAGCGGGTTCGCCCGCTTGCCGGCGACCGACACGATGTTGATGATGTGGCCGTTCTTCCGCTCGGCCATCCCGGTGAAAACGGCTCGCGTGCAGTAGAACGCGCCGTCGAGGTTGACGCGGATCATCTGGTCCCACACCGCTGGCGTCAATTCGCGGAAGGTGCGTTCCTTGATGTTCATCCCCGCGTTGTTGACGAGCAGGTCGATGGGACCGAGCTGCTTGACGACTTTCTCGACGAGCGCTTTCACCAGGACCGGATCGGTCACGTCGGCGGCGACGGCGATGAGGCGATCCCCCCCGCCTATGGATTTGGCGCCTTCCTGAAGCTTGGCGAGATTGCGGCCCGCGATGGCGACCTTCGCCCCGGCGTCGAGGAACGCCTTGGCGACCGCCAGCCCGATGCCGCTGCCGCCGCCGGTGACCAACGCGACTTTGCCTTCCAGTTGCTTCATGACATCGCCTTCGGCTAGGTTGAGCAGCGCTCAACGGGAATGAACCTGGGAAAGAGCTTCGATGTCGATAAAGTAAAACCCCGCTGCGACAAAACAAGCCCACCCCGGCCGCAGCGGGCAAGATCGAACGAACGGTGATCCAACCTTCCCTCGAAAGGACACGACCATGAATCCTGATCTGCGACGCCGAACCGACGAAGTGGGCGTCAAGCTGGACTATTTGAGGGACTCTCTTTGATGTAGCCAACAAGAGGGCGATCCAATCGAAGCTGAACGACCAGATGGGGCAGCCGAACTTCTGGGACAACGCCGAGAAGGCGCAGCAGGTGATCCAGCAGGTGAAGCCGCTCAACGGCCTGCTCAACCCTTTCCGCGACCTGGAGACGACCGTGGGCGACATGCACGCCCTGGTTGAGCTGTGCGAGGAGGACAGCAGCCTGGAAGCCGACCTGGAAACGGAGCTGACGAAGATCGAAGCGACGCTCGCCGAGTTCGAGCTGAAGGCGCTCTTCACCGGGCCGGCCGACGTCAACAACGCCTTCCTCAAGATCAGCGCGGGGACCGGCGGCACCGACGCCTGCGACTGGGCGCAGATGCTCCTGCGCATGTACTCGCGCTGGGCGGAACGGCACGGCTTCGCGGTCGAGATGATCGACGAGCAGAAGAACGACGAAGCGGGCATCCGCAGCGCCACCCTCATGATCAAGGGGGACTACGCCTACGGCTACGCCCAGAGCGAGACGGGGGTGCATCGCCTGGTGCGCATCAGCCCGTTCAACTCGAACGCCAGCCGACAGACCTCGTTCGCGGCGGTCGATGTGACGCCGGACATCGACGGTACGATCCACATCGAGATCCACGACGACGACCTGAAGCGCGACACGTTCCGCAGCGGAGGCCCCGGCGGGCAGCACCAGAACAAGACGGAGAGCGGCGTGCGCTACACGCACCTGCCGTCGGGGATCGCCGCCGAGAGCCGGACCGAGCGCAGCCAGCACAAGAACGACGCCAACGCGATGGCGCTGCTCAAGGCGAAGCTGTACAAGGTCGAGGAGATGAAGCGCAAGGCCGAGGTCGAGAAGCAGTACGACGACAAGGGCGAGGTGGCCTGGGGCTACCAGATCCGCAACTACGTCATGCAGCCCTACACGTTGGTCAAGGACGTGCGGACCGAGGCCCAGACGGCCCAGGTCAACCACGTCCTCGATGGCGAAATCGACGACTTCATCCAGGCTTTCCTTCGCCAGAAAGCGATGCACGAGCACAAGAAAGCAGCCAAGTAACCCCCATCACACGGCCCGCCATCACGGCGGGCTGTGTCGTTTCGGTCCCCTCGCCATGCGTTCGACGACGTTCCACATCCAATCCCTGGCCGACACGGAAGCGCTGGGCCGTCGCCTGGGCGAGTTGCTGTTTCCTGGCGCGGTCGTGGCGCTGGTCGGCCCAATGGGAGCGGGCAAGACGCATCTCGTCCGGGCGGTCGCCGAAGGGCTGGGCATCGCGAACGCGGACGTGGTCAACAGCCCGACGTTCGTGCTGATCCAGGAATACGACGCGCGACTGCCGATCTACCACTTCGACGCCTATCGGCTGCACAGCGAACGCGAGTTCCTCGACCTCGGCGTCGACGAGTATTTCGTCAGCGACGGCGTCTGCCTCGTCGAGTGGGCCGACAAGGTCGAGATGGCGCTGCCCGCGGAGCACCTGCGCATCGAGATCACGATCACCGGCGCCGAATCGCGACTGGTGCACGTCGTCGCGCAGGGCCAGCGCCAGGAAGCCCTGCTTGCGGCATGGCAGGCCTTGATGGCCTGATCCTGAACGCCGACGACAAAAAAGAAAAAGGGCCGACCCGCGCAGTCCTTGCGGTGGTCGGCCCGTGCTTGGCCAGCGTCCTTGCCAGACCAACCTTGCGCCGCCCGAAGGCCCGCAAGGGTTTGGCTCCTTCACCCGGTTGGGGAGAAGGTTGTCCCCGGCTTGCTCGTCCTTGTAGCCGGGGAGCGATCGCGGCAACGAAAACCCAGTGGCCGTCCCTGGCCAAGCGCACCGTCCTGGTGGAAGGGTTCGCGTTCCGTCAGCCGGCCCAGCGCGCGGAATCCCGTTGAAGGATGCCTAGCATCTTGCTTCACGCGCGGCCCTGACGGGCGATGGGGGAACAAAGAGGTTGGTCGTGCTGGGATGGACAGAGCGTCTGTCCGTTTCGGGTGAACCATTCGTATCGAGAAGGCCAGCCGCTCCGCGACCTGCCTTGCCTTCACAGCCCTGGCCCCAAGAAAGGGGCCGGAAAAAACATCCGTTGTTTGTGTTCGGGTTGTGTGGTTCGTTCGTCGTCGAGGTGAAGGATAACGAGTTCAGCTGGATTGTCAATTGCAAATCGCGCATGCAGTACCGAGACTTTTTTTTCGCTTCGCAAGTCCTTTGCATCAAGCAAGCAACGACCGAAAAAAATCGCCGACCTTGACGGCGGAAGGCCTCCACCGCAAGGGACTGGCGCCCCGAATGTTGCTCATGGCGGGTAGTTTTCGGAGAGCGAAGCCCGACATCGAACCATATGTTCAGGTAGGTCGGAGCACGAGATTCCGCGATCTACTGAACATATCATCACAATGACATCAATGTGGAATAATGTTCCCACAACGGAAAGATGATTTGTGCGGATGCGCAGTTCAACCGACCTGCCCATGCATGTGTAGTGGCGAGTGAAAGGCGTAGGAATGAGAAGAAATGCTCGCGGAAACGCTAAAAAAAGAAAAAACACCTCCGCCGGTGCCGTGTGAAGCGCTTTTGAGAACCCGCAATGTAGCAGGGGTGCCGCACGTTCGGATTTTGGATCCCATTGCTGGATGGGCTTGCAAGCACCGAACGACAAGGTTTCTTAGGCTCCCATACGGGTACTCTATAGGTTCGTCAAAAGTGCAGCATCATCACGGACACCGCAGAGGTATTAGAATCATAACAGGCCCCGCCACGCTTTGCAAGCAGCGATGCCGCTCGGCGGCGCTTTTCGCGCGAAATACTTCCTGTGTGCGGCTCACGGGTTTTCGCCCATCGCCTTGCGGCGCGGCGGGTCGCGGTAGTCGAGCGGCGGACTTTGCCCCGGCAGGATGAGCGGCTGGTAGGTCCGCCCCGTCAATCGCCGCTGCTGCTCCGCTTGGGCGGCCGCGATCAGCTTCGGGTCGGCGAACAACTCGGCGGCGCTGGCGGCCAGCACGCGGGCGGCGAGCTGCATTCCTTTCCTGCCGATCGTCGTCCCGCCCGCCGCGGTCGCCTGCCAGGAATGCGCGGGCGTGCCAGGCACCCAACAGGCCGTCGAGAAGCCACCCGTCGGCACGACCCAGGTCACGTCGCTCACATCCGTCGAGCCTTTGGAATCGCCGCCACTTCCTGTGTCGATCTCTTTCACGCTCTCCAAAGGCAGCTTGTCGATCAGCGACTCCTGGATGCGCAGGGCGAACTTCGTCTCCTCTTCGTCGTAGCTGATGTCGCTGAACCGCTTCAGGTGCTTGCGGCAGACGTCGGCCAGCGTGTCGTTCGGCACGAGCTGCACGGTGCCGCCCAGGTAGGCGACTTCCAGCTTCGTCTCGGTCGCGAGCGCGCCC
>JAYSSW010000339.1:0-4355 GCA_043720335.1 Planctomycetia bacterium | reverse complement strand
CCCCCCTATCCCGTCCCCCCGACCCGTCCAAACGCACCCCTCCTTCCCTCAAGGAGGGGTGCTTCTTTTTCCTCTCCCGATTCATCGTTTCGCGCTCGCGCTAAAGCGATCGACGCTCGCAACCTGTTATCCTTTCATATTTTCCATCGCGGATCGCGCTTTCGTGCGCGAAACGATGAATCGAGCAGGTTTCTGCCCTTGAAATTAAAACACTTGTTTTATACACTGGTTTCATACGGACGTTCCAGACAGACGTTTGTTGCAGATCTCTCCCATGGACAACACCGAAGCACGCATTCTGCTCGCGGCAGGCGAAATTTTCGCGGAGAAGGGCTACGATGCCGCCACCGTCCGCGACATCTGCAAGCGCGCGGAAGTCAACAACCTCGCTGCGGTGAACTACTACTTCGGCGACAAGGCGAAGCTCTATGTCGTCGCTGTCAAAGCGGCGTTCACCGGCCCCAGCGACGAAAACGAACCGCCGCTGACGCCGGAAGGCGCCTCGCCCGCCTATCAATTGCGTGAGTACCTCAAGCGCTTCGTCGAAGGCATGATCGGCACCGATCGGCCGACCTGGCACCTGCAGCTGATCGCCCGCGAGCTGACGACGCCCTCGGAAGGCTGCCTGGCGTTCGTGAGCGACTTCGCAGAGCCTCGCTTCCGCACGTTGCTGGGGATTTTGACGCAGGTGATGCCCGCGACAACAACGTTGGAGACGTTCCATCTGATCGCCATCAGCATCATCGGGCAGTGCGTGCACCACCGCTGCGCCCGCACGATCATCGAGAAGCTGGTCGGCGTGGACGAGGCGAACCGCTACACCGCGCCGCGGTTGGCCGAACACATCGCCGATTTCAGCCTGGCGGCCCTGGGACTCGCCCCCCCCCTCGCCCCCTTGTTGCCGCTCAAGGAGAGCAACGATGAATTGGCTCGCGTTCCGCATGTTGACGGGTGACCGCAACAAGTTCCTCGGCATCGTCTTCGGCGTCATGTTCGCGTCGCTGCTGATCTCGCACCAGATCTCGATCTTCACCGGGATCATGCGGCGGACGACCAGCCAGATCCGCGACGTGCTCGAGCCGGACCTCTGGGTGATGGACCCGAAGGTGCAGTACATGGACGAGATCCATCCGCTGCTGGAGACCGACCTCAGCCGCGTGCGCGGCGTGCCGGGCGTCGCCTGGGGCGTGCGCATGTACAAGGGGGTGCTTCGCGCCCGCATGTCGAACGGCAACTTCCGTTCGGTCATCGTCCTGGGGATCGACGACGCCACCTTCGTCGGCGCCCCGCGCGAGATCGTGATGGGGGACTTCGCCGACCTGCGCAAGCCCGACGCGTTCATGGTCGATGAAGCGGGCTACACGTACCTTTGGCCCGGCGAGGAGAAGCGGATCGGCCGGGTCGTCGAGATGAACGACTGCCGGGCGGTGCTGGTCGGCATCTGCAAGGCGTCGCCGGCGTTCCAGACGATGCCGATCATCTACACGCGCTACAGCCAGGCGATGCGTTTCGCCCCGAAGGAGCGCAACCTGATGTCGTT
This sequence comes from Planctomycetia bacterium, assembly GCA_043720335.1. GTDB lineage: Bacteria > Planctomycetota > Planctomycetia > Gemmatales > Gemmataceae > JAYSSW01. The sequence continues at coordinate 2,815 of JAYSSW010000339.1, read as the reverse complement.
CGTGCTGGTGAAGGCCGAGGACGGCGTGCCGCACGACGAGCTGTGCCGACGCATCGAGGACGTGACCGGCCTGCAAGCGAAGACCACCGACCAGTTCGCCTGGAGCACGATCAACTTCTACCTCAAGTCGACCGGCATCCCGGTCAACTTCGGCATCACGGTGCTTCTCGGCTTCGTCGTCGGCATCGCCATCGCCGGCCAGACGTTCTACCTGTTCACCATCGAGAACCTCAAACAGTTCGGCGCCTTGAAGGCGATGGGCGTGTCGAACATGCGTCTGGTCGGCATGATCCTGCTGCAAGCCCTGATCGTCGGCCTCATCGGCTACGGCATGGGGATCGGCTTGGCGGCGCTGTTCTTCGAGGGAACCAGCGGCATGGTCCATCTTGCCGGCTTCTTCCTTCCGTGGCAGGTGATGGCGCTGACCGCCGTCGCCGTGCTGGTGATCGTGCTGCTCGCGAGTCTGCTGAGCATCATCAAGGTTCTGGTGCTCGAACCCGCCATCGTCTTCCGAGGCTGATCCCATGACCCCGTCCATCCCCGTCGCGGTCGAGTGCAAAGGGATCGCCAAAACCTTCGGCGAAGGCGAGTCGGCCGTCCGCGCCCTGTTCGACGTGAACGTGCAGATCGGCGCCGGCGAGATGACGCTCCTCGTCGGCCCCAGCGGCTGCGGCAAGACGACCCTCATCTCCATCATCGCCGGCCTGCTCGACCCGACCCGCGGCGAAGTCATCGCCCTCGGCCTCAACCAGACCAAGCTGTCGGGCGGCAAACGACTGGAGTTCCGCCGCAGGAACATCGGCTTCGTCTTCCAGCAATACAACCTGCTCCCCGCACTGACCGCCGTCGAGAACGCGTCGGTCCCGCTCATCATCGCCGGCCTGCCCCGCGCCGAAGCGGTGAAGCGGGCGGCGGTGCTGCTCGAACAGCTCGGCATGGGCAATCGCCTCAACCAGCTCCCCTCACAGCTGTCCGGCGGCCAGCAGCAGCGCGTCGCCATCGCCCGGGCGCTGGTCCACGAGCCGCGTTTGTTGGTATGCGACGAGCCGACGGCGGCCCTTGATGCTCAAACGGGCAAAGCGACAATGGAGATGCTGAAGAAGATCGCGGTGCAGCCAGGCCGGGCGGTGATCGTCGTCACGCACGACAGCCGCGTCTACAAGTTCGGCGACGCGATCATCACGATGAGCGACGGCACCGTCGAGAAGTCGGAACGCGTCAACACCGCGATGCTCGCCAATTTGAGCGGGCATTGAGAAAGGAAGCCGCATGCGCAGGAACCGCGACCGGCAGGGAGCGGCAGCCCCGCGCGGCGCTGCAAAGTGGTGCTGCGATGTCCGAGCCTGAGCGCCGAGCGAAGGAAGCGATTTCCTTCGCTCGGCGCTCAGGCTCGGAAAGAAGCGAAGCGCGACGACGACGACGATTCATGTTCGTGCAACGGCGAAAAAGGACAAGGTGACGATCATGCGCAAGTGGATCATTCCCCTGTTGGCGGTCGCGATGTTCGGCCTGGCGGTGCGGCACGCGGTGAAGGCGCAGCAGACGCAGCCCGCTCCGCTGCCGCCGGTGCAGCCCGCGCGGACGCCGTACGGCGCCGCCGTCGCGGGGGCGGGTTTGGTCGAGCCGCAGACCGAGAACATCTCGCTCGGCGCCCCGACCGCAGGGCTTGTGCAGGAGGTCTTCGTCAAGGTCGGCCACGCCGCGAAGGCGGGCGATCCGCTGTTCCGCCTCGACGACCGCCAGATGAAGGCCGAGGCGAAGGTCCGCGAAGCGAACCTCGAAGCGGCCCTGGCGAAGCTGCAGCGCACGATGAGCATGCCGCGCCCGGAGGAACTGCCAGCCACGGAGGCGAAGGTTCGCGAGGCCGAGGCGTCGCTGAAGAACGAAGCGGACCAGCTCCAGCGCGTGCGGGTCTTGCAGCAGCAGCGAGCCGTCGCGGACGAGGAGGCGTTCCGCCGCCAGCAGATGCACGCGATGGCGAAGGAGCAATGGGCCAAATCGAAGGCCGACTACGACCTGTTGAAAGCGGGCGCGTGGGAGCCTGACAAAGCGATCGCGCGGGCCGAGGTCGCGCAGGCTCGGGCGCTGCTGGAACAGACGCGCATCGAACTGGAGCGATTATTGATTCGCGCTCCAGTCGATGGCGAGGTGCTGCAGGTCAACGTGCGCCCCGGCGAGCATGTCGGCATGCAGCCTGGCCAGGCGCTTATCGTGCTGGGGAACGTCCACAAGCTGCACCTGCGGGCCGACATCGACGAGCACGACATCCACCGCTTCCGCAGCGACGCCCCCGCCGAGGCGACGGTGCGGGGCAACCCGGACAAGAAGTTCAACCTGCGTTTCGTGCGCATCGAGCCGTACGTGGTGCCGAAGCGTTCGCTGACGGGCGTCGCCACCGAGCGGGTCGACACGCGTGTGATGCAGGTGATCTACGCCGTCGAAACCAGCCAGGACCGCTTGTACGTCGGCCAGCAGATGGACGTGTACGTCGAGGCGAGGAAGCAGCCGTGAGCATGCAGTTTGTAGAATGTCCCGGGGTGCGAGTCCGCAGTCAACAGGCTTTCCCAGGGGCGTTCCATGAAGCTCATCATCGCCATCATCCAGCCATCGAAGGTCGAAGCCGTCAAGGAGGCGCTCAACAAGGTCGCGGTGTTCCGGCTGACCATGATCGACTGCCGCGGGTTCGGCCGGCAGAAGGGGCACACCGAGGTCTACCGCGGCCACGAGCTGACGGTCAACCTGCTCAACAAGGTGCAGCTGCAGGTCGCCGTCAACGAGGACTTCGTCGAGCCGACCGTCAACGCGATCATGGGAG
>JAYSSW010000338.1:0-1983 GCA_043720335.1 Planctomycetia bacterium | reverse complement strand
CTCAGCCCTCGGCTGTGCAGCGTCTCTTCGCACAGGTGCTGAACCTCCACGTCGTCGTCGTGCAGCAGGAACAACAAGCCGTCGGTGTCGACAAGGTTCGCCTCGCGGCCCAGCGCCAGAATCGCCGCGCGCCGCACCGAGGCGGCCTTGTCCTTCAGCAGCGGCACCAGTTTCCTCATCGTCGCTTCGTCCTTGCGGATCGGCTCGCGCGACGCAAGCTGCACCGCCGCCGTCCGTGCGTGCGGCGACGCCGCGACGAGGCCCCCGTCGATCAGGCGTCGGCAAAGCTCCTCGCAGCCCGGCGTCTTCTCGACCATCACCGACGCGAGCAGCAGCGTCAGGCAGCGCAGCTCCTCGCGCTTCTCGGCCGACTCGATCATCGCGGTCGCCGACTCGGCGAGCGACGTCGGCGGTTCGTCGCCGAGAAAGAGCGCCGCCATCACCTGCAGCGCGCTCCCCTGCCCTGGCAGGCTGAACTGCACGAAACCGCCACGCAGGTTGGCGGCGAGCGATTGGCCCCGCGCGTCGCTCGGCCCCCATTTCTTCGCCAGTTCGACGAGCGCGGCTTGCACGTTGGTGCAGACCATCACGTCGGGATCGTGCAGGCAGTCAAGCAAGCGTGGCAGCGCGACCTCGTCGAGCGCGACGACCCGTTCCACCCAGTCGGAACGTCTTGCCTCGTCGCAGGCGGCCAATTTTCGGACCGAATGCCAGGCGAGCAGCGGAGCGCGCTGCCAGGCTACGACGCCAGCGACGACGGCAAAGACGCCCAGGACCGCCCAGGTTGTCCGTTTTTGCAGCAGATTCCGCATGGCACGCTCCTTTTCCACCCTTTATGCAAGACTTGCAGCGACTATAGCGCATCCCCATTCAGCCGGACAAGAGCAATCGCGCCAGGACTTTCGTGAAGAAGAATCGTTCACGTTGGAATGATGGGCAAAACGATGAAAAGGGGGACAACTCCTTCCCCCCTAGCCCAAGGAGGTCGCGATGGCGGTGCGCATGCTGAGTCTGGCCTGTTTCCTGATTGCTTTCCAGGGAGCCGAGGCGACGACTCCGTCGTTGTTCGGCAAGAAAGCGGAACCCCCTGCGCCGCCGATCAACCTCCCCTGGAAGGAGCTGAGCGAGAAGGGGCGCATGCTCGCGGCCCAGGTGCTGGAGAAGCCGACGCTCGTCTCGAAAGGCCCCAGCGAGACGTTTCCCTGCACGCCGGAGCAGTACTACTGGCTGCTCGACAATCCCGAGCGCTGCGTGGTCGCCTGGCGCCGCATGGGCGCCAAGTGCGCCAGCATCACCCGGCGCGGCGACGGCGTCTTCGGCTTCACCGACGAGTTCGGCAGCGAGGTCGTCTGGGAGACGCTGTACCAGAGCAAGGAAGTCCACGTCTGGTACGCCGAGGGAAAAGTCCGGCCCGGCCCGGTCCTGCCGATGGTCCCGGTCAAGGCGATCGTCGTGCTGCGACACAAGGAGATCAAAGCCGACGACGGCGTGCTCAAGATCCAGCACGTCAGCGACATGGTCCTGCACACCGACAGCAAGGTGGCGGCGTCGGTCACGAAGATGATGGGGCAGTCGTCGCAGAAGGTCGCCGAGCAGGGGCTGGGGCAGCTTCAGCTTTTCTTTTCGGGGCTGAGCTGGTATCTCGACCGCCATCCGAACCAGCGCGAAAAGCTCTTCCGCGTCGACGACGCGCCAATCCTCCCGACGGGAGGAGTGGACCGATAGGGGGTGGGACGGTGGAACTCGCGAAGCCCGACGTGCGCCGCTGCTTCTTCGACAAGTCGTTCGACCCGCCACTCCCCGCGATGTCGCTGGCCTGGGATCCCGACGCGCCGGGGATCGCCGAGCGCGTCTGGTACCTGCCGGGCGACGTGACGGTGAAAGGCTACCCCTTTCAAGGTGATTCGGCGTGGTCGGCAAGTTCGCGGGCCGTCGAGCGGTGGGCGCCGCGCCGGGTCCGCTTGACCTCGGCCGGCTTCTTGG
>JAYSSW010000337.1:0-4359 GCA_043720335.1 Planctomycetia bacterium | reverse complement strand
AGTCGGCGCCCAGCGCGTGCGCTGAGGCGAGCGACGGCAGCGACAGCAGTGCGGCGACGGCGAGCGGAGCAAGGATCGATTTCATGGCGGTCGCACCTGGAACGTGTGATAGTCTCCCAGTTCGTGTTATCGCTTGCGGACCGCCCGGCAAGCCGCCGCGCAGCGAAACAGGCCGCATGGTTCAAGTGAACCGCGCGGCCTGCAAGATGAATGTCGAATCTGCATGCGTTGCTACGGGCGCTGGGGGAAGTTCGGGGGGAACTTCTGCTGCATCACGTTCTCGCCGACGAGCTTGGTGACGAACATGGGGGCCTTGAAGCCGTTGCCGGTCATGACCGCCTCGAAGCCCATGAAGGCGACGAGGACCATGGTGAAGACGCAGGGGATCATGAAGATGACGGGCAGGACGCCCCACGGCGCGGGCTGCAGGATCTTCTCGCGGACCACTTCACGCACCGGGCCGCCCTTGCCGGCGCCGACCGCTTCCTCGTCGTCCCCCTCCTCGATCTCGGCGAAGCCTTCCTTCTCGTCGTCGACTTCGACATCGGCGGCGTCGTCGGAATCGACCTCGGTCTCGACCTCCTCCTCGTCGAGGGCGACGACGTGGCTGCCGCTCTCGTCCTCGGGGACGACCTCGGAGTCGTCGAGAGCCAGGTCGAAGTCGGAGCTTTCGAGGTCGGTGTCGTCGGTGGCGGACGAGTCCTCGTCGAGGGCGGGGACCTCGAAGTCGGTCTCGAAGATGTCGTCGTCCTTGGCGCTGGCCTTGACCTGGGGCTGGTCGCCGCTGTCGTCGAGGGTGAGCTCGAATTCGCTGTCGGAGTCGTCGCCCCCGCCGCCGGCGGCGTCGAGCGACAACTCGAACTCGCTGTCGGAGTCGTCGGCGCTCTTGCCGCCGTCGCTGAGGTCGAGGCTCAGCTCGAACTCGCTGTCGGACGATTCGAGGGGGCTGCCTCGGTCGGGCTTGGGGGTGGCGGACGATTCGAGGCTGAGGTCGAAGTCGAGGGAGTCGTCGGATTCGCTGCCTTCGAGGGAGACGCCGCCGTCGACGGGGTTGCCGAGCGAGATGCCGCTGGTGGGGCCGGTCAGCTCCGGCTCGTTGCCTTCGAGGACGTCGACCTGGTTGTCGTCGTTCAGCTCCAGGCTGAAGTCGCCGTCGCCTTCGAGGAGGATGCTGCCGTCGTCGTTGGGGACCAGGTCGAAGTCGCTGCTGCCTTCCTTCTTCTGGGCGGCCAGGTCGAAGTCGCTGCTGTCTTTCTTGAGATCCTTCTTCGGCGAGGTCTTCAGCTCCGACGGCATTTCCAGGTCGGAGTCGGACAGCTCGAACGGCGACGAGGTCGGGAACTTCAGCTCGGACTTCGCCTTGATCTTGGTCGGCTGCTTCGCCTTGGCCTTGTCCTTCGCCTCTTGTTTTTTCAGCTCCTCGTCGAGGTTGATCTCCTCGGTGAACATGAGGGTGCCTTCGCCGGAGTCGCCGGTGGGAACCTGGACTTTTTCGAGGCGGACGTTGCTGTCGCCCTGCACGGAGGGCATGTGGTCGCCGAGGGAGACCTCGTCGGAGGAGCCGAGGATCTTGACGTCGCTGTCGCTGTCCATGGGGACGAGGCGGACGCCGCTGTCGATGGGCTGGGCGCCGCTGCCGGACGACTTGGGGGACTTGGGTCCGGGGGACTTCGGCGAGCCGAGCTTGGAGGGCTTCCGGTTCGCTTTGGAGGCGGGGTCGGAAGGAACCTTCACGTCGCTGTCGGATCCGAGTTTGACGCCGCTGTCCTTGCCGACGCTGAAGCCGACGACACTGCCTTCGGCGACGAGGCGGACATCGCTGTCGCTGCCATCGCTGTGGGCGGGCTTGCTCTTCTTGGCGTCGCTCTTGGGCTTGAGTTCGACCTTCGACTTCGGCTTGCTCCTGGAGCCGTGGACGCCGCTGGCGGGGTCCTTCTTGTCGTCGTCGAAGTCGAAGCTGAAGACCTCGGGGGGGGCTTCCTTCTTCTTCATCGACGGCGTCTTCGGGCCGGGCGCGGGCTGCTTGGGCGGGGGGAGCGAGGCTTCGCCGAGGACGAGTTCGGGGTCGCTGTCGCCGCCGCGCTTGCGGGCCAGTTCCTGCACGTCCTGGATGCGGAAGCGCAGGGTGCCGCGGTCCTGGAACGATCGGACCTCCTTGCGCTGGGCGAGCTGCTTGAGCGCGTCGGGGGAGATCCCCAGGTATTCGGCGGCTTCCTGCAGGTTGTAGTAGCCTTGCACCATGATGGTTCTCCTCGCGGCAAGCGAGAAATGAGCGGTCCAGGGATCGGGACAGGATGGCGACGAAGCGGGGACATTGTCCCAGCTTGACTAGTCTACCACCATCAATTGTAAACGAAACGCCAGCGGACACAAGCCGTTTCGGATTTGCACAAAAACGGGGAGGATGCAGCGAAGGGACGCGATCGCGCGGTTGTGCGGGCGGCGCGGAAAAAGCGGCGGATGCTGGCGGTGTTGCATGTCTGGTTCTTCATGGTCTGAATGCGCGAAATAGGAGCAGATCCCTGCCTTTCGCCTGATCCCAAGGTTCAATCAGCCCGCATGCTGGAGCCTTGACGCAGCATTCGGCGTTCCATTCCTTCATTTCCTCAAAAATGCGTGGCGCGAAAGCCGATCCCTCGTTGCCATTGCTGGAAATCATTAAAAAAATGGATTCGCGCGGGTTTCGAGCCGCCGGTTCCTGTCTCAACACTCAGAGGCTATGCGCAAACCTCCCTGGTTTTCGCTATCCTGCACGCGATTGCAGCCTCGCTCCTCTGCAATCGACAGGAATGGGACGCTACCTCCTTTGATGCCGAGACCAACGATGCCCGCACCCTTTTCGTTGAAGCAACTCCTTCGTTCCTTCGTCACGCGGTTCGGCGGCTCACGCAGCCCGCGCTGGCGCAGCCACGACCGGCTGTACCAGAGCCGCCCCTGCATGGAGTTGCTGGAGGACCGCACGGTCCCCGCGATCTTCATGGTCAACAACAACAGCGTGGGCGACCTGGCTACGGCGATCACCTCCGCCAACAACAACCCCGGCGCCGACACCATCCGCTTCAACATCGGCGGCGGCGGGACGTGGACCATCGCCGCCCCGCTCGGCCTGCCCACCATCACCGACTCGGTCGACATCGACGCCACCTCGCAGCCCGGCTACGCCGGCGTCCCCCTCATCCGCATCGACGGCCAGAAGTACGGCAACATCGACCGTCCACTGCAGTGCTTCAACATCACCGGCGGCTCCGTCACGATCCGCGGCTTCGACGTGTACGCCTTCTTCAACACCTCCGTCTACATCCGGGGCGGGTCCAACCATGTCGTCACCGGCAACTACCTCGGCTACGGCGGCGCGGGCGCGACGGCCGCGAACTGGCCGTTCGGCTACGGCGTTTTTGTCGAGAACGCCCACCACGTCACCATCGGCGGCACCACGGCGGCTCTGCGCAACGTTCTTAAAGGAGCGGGCGCGGGCAGCGGATCGCACCACAACACCTTCCTCGGCAACTACGTCGGCACCAACGTCGCCGGAACCGCCGCTGTCGGCACCGGCGCCGGCATGACGATCAGCAGCAGCTATCTTAATACCGTCGGAGGCGCCGCGCCTGGCGAGGGAAACCTCGTCAGCGGCAACACGTCGCACGCCATCGAAATCATCGGTGCAGGTTCCTGCAGCAACTCGATCGTCGGCAATTTCATCGGCGTCAACGCCGCTGGCACCGCCGCGCTCGCCAACAGCGGATTCGGCATCCGCGTTACCAGCTCCACCAACAACACCATCTCCGGCAACGTCGTCAGTGGCAACTCCAGCGGCGGCGTCGCCGTCTTCGGACCCAATGCCACCGGCAACTCCATCCGCGCCAACTTCATCGGCACCAACGCCGCTAGCACCGCCGCCATCCCCAACGGCGGCGCGGGCGTGCTCCTCAACGCTAGCTCCAACGAAGTCTCCCAGGGGAACGTCATCAGCGGCAATGCCGGAAACGGGATTTCCATCACCGCGGTCTCCGCAGGGAACGGCACGAACAACCGCATCGTGGGCAATTTCATCGGGACCAACTCCGACGGCACCGCGCCCCTCCGCAACCTTGGCGACGGCGTCCGCATCGACGGCGCCTCCAGCAACACCATCGGCGGAACCGCCCTCGCCGACCGCAACCTCATCAGCGGCGGCTACAATGGCGTCCGGCTCCTCAACGCCAACTCCAACACCCTCGTCAACAACTTCATCGGCACCGACATCACCGGCGACCACAAGCTCGGCTCCCACTCCTACGCCTCTCCCAACGTCCTCTCCGCGGGAATCCTCATTGAAGGCACCTCCGCCAACAATACCATCGGCGGCGTCTCCGACATCCT
>JAYSSW010000336.1:0-1983 GCA_043720335.1 Planctomycetia bacterium | reverse complement strand
CGCGCGCGAAACCGTGCAGGTGTTCCCGAATGACGCGACCGTGGGACAGTTCCTGTCGTGCCAGAAGTCGTCGAGGGGCTGGCTCCAAGGGACAATGGTCTTGCCAGGGTTGGTGGCGATCAGGAAGAGGAACTTGCGATACTCCATCTCGATCTTCGGCAAGCTGTTCCGCCAACGCCACCAGAAGCTTTTCTTCTCGCCCAGCTTCGTGCGGACATCGGACAGGTCGAGCGCGCTGATCTCGTTCCATTTGGTTTCGGACATGCAGACCTCGCTTGTTGTGGAACACTGCCTCTTTGTGTGTTCCTGTTTCCCATTGATTTCTGCACTCATCGTAGGCGTCGCGCGGCGAATAATCAAATGAAGAACGTGCGTGTGGCGATGCGCCTGCGACGAGCGCGGACACGGCGCCGCGCGACGAAGTTGATTTCGCTCGTGCGTCGCGCTAGTGCTCATTTGATTGGAGCGAAGGTGAAAACGCCGAACAGGGCGAAATCCGAGGGATTGGTCGTCAGGATCGAGCCAGCTCCTGCTTGCGAATAGGTGGAGGCCAGCAGCGTGTCGAGCAGTCGCTTCCGGCCAAGGGAGAACTGCTTCAGCCACGACAGGAACTGTCCCACGGTCGCGTCATTCGGGAACACCTGCACGGTTTCGCGCGCGGTCCACCACGGTTCCGCCAGCCGAATCGCCTCCGTGACGCCGAGCGGTTGCGCGAATCGACGTGGATCCGTCACCACTTGGACGAACTCGGCGAGCACCTGCGGAGCGATCGCGAAAAAATCGCCCGTAGCGACGAGTTTGGCCAAGGCGTCGCGCACCGTTGCGTGGTCGTCGTGCTCGACGATCCCGGCGGCTACCAGGACTCCCGTGTCGAGTCCGTGGATCATCGGCGGCCTTCGAGCATCTCGGCGAGCACGTCATCGTCAGCGGCGGCGGGGTGCAGCACCGCGCCGACGCTGACCTTCGGGATGTCGAGCACGCTGTGTCGCCGGTTTTCCGCCGTCGGTTCGGCGAACACGGTCACCGCCTGCCCATCGGAAAGGCAAGCGCCGTCGTCCAGCACGACCACGCCGTTCTGAACATGGCCCCGCGCGATCATGAACAGCCTTCCTTTCGGGCAAATCGTCGCGTACCGCTCCATGACGCATCCGCGCTCGCCGGAGGCGGAGCGGCTAAACTTCGCGCTACTTGGCGGCGGTGCGCATGTGGCAGTTCTTGTACTTCTTGCCGCTGCCGCACGGGCACGGCTCGTTGCGGCCGACCTTCTTGTCGAAGTTGCGGATCGGCTCGGTCCGCTTCTCCGAGGTCTGCGTCGACTGGATGGCGTCCTGCTGCTGCGCCTGGATGCCGGTGGACTGCGGCGGGGCGGTCAGCTGCGGGGCCGACTCGTGGCGCGTCTCGACGATCGACCAGACGGTCTCGGCGAAGGCGTCGTCGTCCTCGATGCGGAAGACGATGTCGGTGGTCTTGTTGCCCAGCCCCTCCCACATCGAGTCGAACTCCTTCATGCCGAGGCGCTTGAACTCGCTCTTGGGGTCGATCTGAGCGTAGCTGACCAGGCCGATGCCCTGGCGGAGATGGTCGATGGCGAGCAGGTGCGCCTTCCAGGCCAGGTCGACCTGGTTGAGCAGCAGACTGCGCTCCATGCGCTTCATCTCGGGGCGGAAGCGGTCGTCGAAGGCGTTGCAGAGCACGTCGCGGGCGCGGGCCGCAGTGGCGCCGACCAGCGACTCGGCGGGCACCTCCAGATTGAAGGTCGCCTTGGCCCACTCGGCGATCTGCTGGGCGTCGGCTTCCTCCGCCGCCTTGGCGCCTTCGAGGGCCTCGTGCAGCGCCTGTTCGATCTCGTCGTGGCCGCCGGGGGGGAGGGTCTTGGCGCTCAGGTCGAGCAGCTTCTCCTGCAGCTTGGCGCGGGAGTCGGTGCGGAACTCGTCCTCGGTGACGCCGCCGGTGACGCCGGCCCCGGTCGTCGCTGCCGCCGCG
>JAYSSW010000335.1:0-4365 GCA_043720335.1 Planctomycetia bacterium | reverse complement strand
TCGAAAGTCTCGGCAGCTTCGTCGAAGTCGAGATCGTCGCCCCGCCCGAAGACAAGTCGCGCGCCGAAGCGACGCTGCAGGCCGTAGCGGCCGAGCTGGGGCTGACGAGGAGCGAGCGCCGGTCGTACCTTGAAATGGTGTTGCAACGGGGATGAGCGGTCGTTGTTTTTCCGCGTGCGCGAAACCGCAAGCGGGCCGCGCGCCAACCACTTGAGACGCTGCATGCGACCGATTGTCGTGACGACCGCGGAAGAATTGCGAAGTGCCGTCGCGGCGGCGAAAGCGAAGCGGCTCTCGGTCGGCTTCGTGCCGACGATGGGCGCCCTGCACGAAGGGCACGCGAGCCTGCTGCGCGAAGCGCGTCGGCGCGACGGCTTCGTCGTGGCGTCGATCTTCGTCAACCCGACGCAGTTCGGCCCCAACGAAGATTTGTCGCGCTACCCGCGCCCTTTCGAGCGCGACCTGGCGATCTGCGCAGCGGAGCAGGTCGATCTCGTTTTTCACCCGCCGGTCGAGGTGCTCTATCCGCCCGGCTTCCGCACGTTCGTCGAGGTGCACGACTTCCAGAACGTGCTGTGCGACGTGACCCGGCCGACGCATTTTCGCGGCGTGGCGACGGTGGTGCTGAAGCTGTTCAACCTGGTGCAGCCCGACGCCGCGTACTTCGGGCAGAAGGACGCCCAGCAGGTGCGCGTGCTGCAGCAGATGGTCCGCGACCTTGACGTGCCGGTGCGCGTCGAGGTGTGTCCGATTGTCCGCGAACCGGACGGGCTGGCGATGAGTTCGCGCAACCAGTACCTGTCGCCGACGCAGCGCTTGAGCGCGACAATCTTGTCGAAAGCGCTCGACGCGATCCGTGAACGCGTCGGCGCCGGTGAGCGCGACGCGGCGACGCTGTTGGAACTTGCGACGTCGATGATCAAGCCGACGCCGGAAGCGCGGATCGACTACGTCGCCGTCGTCGATTTCAAGACGCTGAAACCGCTCACGAAGCTGCGAGGCCAGGTGCTGGTCGCTCTCGCGGTGTTCGTCGGAACAACGCGATTGATCGACAATCTGCTGTTGCAGGTCGACGCGGCGATGGGTTAGTTTGGTCCCCCCTCGATTTTTCGCCATCCCCAACGGAACGACGAGCTGCCATGGTTCACACGCTGTTCAGCCCTGAAGTCAAGATGATGCTGGAGGACAACGACGCCAAGGGGATGAAGGTCTTCCTGGAGTCGCTGCACCCGGCGACGGTTTCCGAGGCGCTGGCCGGCGACCTGGAGCCGGCCGAGGTGTGGCGCGTGCTGGAGAACACCAGCATCCGCAACCAGGCCGCCATCTTCGAGTACTTCCCCATCGACGCCCAGGTGAAGCTCGTCGAAGGAATCGGCCAGGAGCGCATGGCGGCCCTCATCAAGCAGATGTCTCACGACGACCGCGTCGACCTGATGCGGCGGCTGATGCCGCGCGTCGTCGAGAGTTTGATGCGGCTCGTCGACAAGGCCGACCGCGAGGACATCGCCCTGCTCGTACGCCAGGACGAGAACACCGCCGGCGGGCTGATGACCACCGACTACGCCTGGCTGCCTCCCAACCTGAGCGCGACCGAAGCGCTCGACCGCCTGCGCTTGCAGGCCCCCGAGAGCGAAACGATCTACTACCTCTTCGTGCTGGACGATCAGCACCGGCTGCTCGGCGTCGTCACGCTGCGCGACCTGATCCTGGCGCCGCGCCACGCCCTCATCCGCGACCTGATGGAGGAGAACGCCGTCTCCGTCCGCGCCACCGACGACCGCGACAAGGTCGCCAAGCAGATGGCGCATTACGACCTGATCGCCATGCCGGTGGTCGACGACCAGAACCGCATGGTCGGCATCATCACGCACGACGACGTGATCGACGTGGTGGTGCAGGAAGCGACCGACGACGCCCACCGCATGGGCGCCGTCGCCCCGCTGACCGAGGAGTACCTGACGGCCAGCATCTTCGAGATCTGGCGCAAACGGGCGATCTGGCTGTCGTTCCTGTTCATCGCCGAGCTGGGCACGTTCACGGTGCTGGCGCACTTCCAGGTCGACATCGAGAAAGTGGCCGTGCTCGCGCTGTTCCTCCCGCTGTGCATCTCGACGGGGGGCAACTCCGGCTCGCAAGCGGCGACGCTCATCACCCGCGCGATGGCGCTCGGCGAGGTGAAGCTCTCGGACTGGTTCCAGGTCTTCCGCCACGAACTCATCATGGGCGTGATGCTCGCCTTCACGCTCGGCGCCATCGCCTTCATCCGCGCCTGGTTCACCCCCGACGTGAATCGAGGCGATGTCCAGCGGCTCGACCTCGGACTTGTCATCGCGATCTCCGTCTTCGGCATCTGCCTGTGGGGCTCGATCATCGGCTCCATGCTGCCGATGATCTTCAAACGCCTCGGCTTCGACCCCGGCTACGCCTCAAGCCCGTTCGTCGCCACTTTCGTCGACGTGACCGGCATCATGATCTTCTTCAACGTCGCTCGCATCTTCATCCAGTTCCCCTTGCCTGTCGCGGCACCGTAGATGGCCGTTCCGCCACTGGAACAACTCTCCCCCTCCGACGAATCCTCCCATGCAGCCCGGCTTGTCCGGGCTGCTTCGCTTTCCACCCTCGTTGCTTCCGCATTTTCGTCCGTTCTTTCCAATTGGCCTTCCTTCTTCCCGCTTGTTGTCCTACACGATCAAGCGATGCGAAGTCGATGGAGAGGAACGAAGCAAAACAGGGGGGGGTTGAGCAAGCTCCCGCCGCGCTGCCTTGGAGGGTGGATGACGTCGAAGCGAATGTTCCTGGTCTGCCTCGCCAGCGTGGCGTGGGCGTTCAGCTTCGGCGCGGGCACGCAGGCGTCGACCCATTGGCTCAACGATCGCGACGCCAGCGAAACGCTGATCGGCCAATGCCACGCCTGCTACTACCTCGGCGTGGCGATCACCTCGCTGCTCATTCCCGTGCTGACGCGCCGCTTCGGCTCGGCCACCACGTTCGTCGGCATGGTTGGGTCCGGGGTCACTTTGGCGCTGTTCCCCTGGGGCGGCGGCGCGGTGGTCTGGTGTCTGCTGCGCTTCCTCAACGGCTGCGCGGGGGCGATGTGCCTGATCCCCCTCGAAACGCTGGTCAGCCAGTCTTCCGAACCGTCCCAGCGCACCCGCAATTTCGGCTTCTACGCGGTCGCGTTGACTTTAGGCGGCGCGCTCGGCATCGGGGCGGGCTTGCACGTCTATCCGCACGCACCGCTGCTCGTGTTCGTACTGGGGGGCGCCCTGCCCTGTGTCGCCGCTTTCCTGCTCGCACGATCGCCCCATCTCGCAGCGCCGGTAGCGCAGCCGCCACGAGACCGTTCGCCGTTCGACGGGCCTCGGCATCTGCTGAGCTACGGGACCGCGTGGAGCCAGGGCTTCCTGGAAGGGGGCATGCTGGCGTTCCTATCGCTCTACCTTGTGTCGCTCGGACTCAGCCACGAGCACGCGGGGACGCAGATGGGCGTCACGATGGTGGGCGTCATCCTCTTCCAGGTTCCGGTGGCCTGGCTCGCCGACCGCTGGGGCAGCCGCAACACGCTGCTGGCCTGCTACGCCTGTGTCATCGCCTGCCTGTTCGCGATGCCCTGGCTGCACGCCGAGCCTGCCTGGCTGCTGGCGCTGGGGCTGTTCCTCTTCGGCGCCTGCTCCGGAGCGATGTATCCCCTTGGCCTCGCTTTGCTCGGCGAGGGACTGCCCGACAACCAGCTGCCGCACGCCTACGGACGCTACATGGCCCTCGAATGCGTGGGCAGCATGATGGGGGCGGCCATCATGGGCTGGACGCGCGACCTGGCCGGCGAGGCTTCGATGTTCCCCGTCGGCTTGCTCGCGGTGTTGGCGGTGGTGCTGGCGTGGTGTGCGATTCAGTTGCGGCGTGGTTTGTTCGTCGTTGCTCCGTTGGCCGCAACCGATCAAACGGAATCGGAGCAGCGTCGCGCGGCTTGATTGAGCTTGTGTTCCCGCGACGGGACGCTACTATCCGCCTCCCCATTGGTCCAAGGTTCTTGCCTGGGATCGGGGAGGAGGCGTCATGCAGTTCCGCGTCTTGGATTTGGACGGGAGCATCACGGCCCAGGACCGCCTGGTCCGGGCCTGCGAGCCGCAGGTTCTCGACCTGCGCCGCTGGGGGCCGAAGCTGCGCCTCGCCACGCGCTGGCCTCGCTTCTTCCGCTTCGAGCGCTGGCTCGACCGCAAGCTGCCCCGCCAGGACCACGAGGCGACGACCACGTTCCTCGGCTCCGGCGACTTCCACCATGTCAGTTTGGCCCTGCTGCGGCGCCAGCGACAACCGTTCAACCTGCTGGTTCTCGACAAGCATCCCGACTGGATTCGTGGCGTG
>JAYSSW010000334.1:0-4371 GCA_043720335.1 Planctomycetia bacterium | reverse complement strand
GGGGGTTCGACCCCCACCAATCGCGTTGCTCATGGTGGGGCTTGGGCGCGACGTCCTCTATCGCCCGAATGGACATAATTCACGGAGTGGAAAGAAGTTGGCGACGCATCCCGGATTGCGCAGCCCGCGCGTCTCGCCTTTGCCGCACGACCGGAACCTGGTTTTTGGAAATCGGGCCAGAATGATTCAAGTGCGTTGGCGTTGAACGCGGGAATAACCTAAAAACGACACAAGGAGGTGATGCCGTGATGAAAGCCGTCAAGCCGTTGCGTCGTTTCGTGAAGAATTGCTGCATTGTGGCCGAGAACGCCCGCTACCCTGCGGCCGAGCTCTACCTGACATATGTGAACTGGTGCCTGAACCGGGGTGCGACGCTGCACGACCAGTTCACGTTCCTGGAGATGCTGGAGCAGCAGGGCTTCACCTACTGCCAGCAGCCGCGCAGTTCGTACTTCGTCGGCATCTCGGTGCTGCCGCCGTACCGCGTCGAGTAGAGTCGCCGTCAGCCTGGCTGCTCGTCAGGCTCGTCCTTGGGCAGCTGCGTGAAGCCGTAGGGGCAGTGCCGGCAGCCGCTCTCACAGCAGTGGCCCCGCTTCGCCAAGTAATGGGCGGTGAACACATATCGCCCGTGTTCGATATAGTAGTCGATTCCTTCGACCAGTGGTTCCGCCATTGGGGCTTCCCAGCTTCCATTTCGTGAGACGATCACCGGCTGACGAATCCTGTCGCCGTGCGATTCGCGCAGGCCGGTGCGCACGCGAGATGCGTGAGTCCTGCCGTTCACAACGGCGCTGGCAGGTCGCGGCGGGTGAACACCACGAGTGCAGCAACATAGCCCGCCAGCCCCGTGCCGAACAGCACCGCCAGCCGCTGCCACACGATCGGCTGTGTCCATACGCTCGCCCCCAGGATCATCGGCTGCGGCTGGTACTGGTAGAACAGCGTGAAGGGACGCACCGCGTCGAGCGGCTCCCAGAGCTGGCCGAGCAGGTTGCACAGGAACGCCGTCAACGTCACGAAGATCGCCAGGCCCCACACCCGTGCCCGTGAACGCCCCATCGACGAAAGGAAGATCGTCACGCCGCTGACCGCGAACAGCAGCCCCGCGATCGGCAGCAGCCCCGGCAGGAACTGCCACGCATCGACGTGCAGCGCTGGACGCGTCTGCGCGCTCAGCCCCGTCATCCAGGTGCCGATCCACGTCCCCGCCCAGATGCTCAGGCAGATCGCCGGGATGATGACCGCATCGACGCACAGGTGGGCCAGGATCACCTGCGAACGGCGGATCGGCTGGGCCAGCAGCAGCTCCATCGTCCCTTTCTCCAGCTCTCCAGCGACCGCGTTCGCGGTGCGGCCGATGGCCCAGACGCACAGCACGGTGATGGTGAGCGGGTGGACGTACGCGATCGACATCATGTGCGTCGCTTTGTCGATCTGGATGTCGTCGCCCCCCATGATCGCCTGGACCATCTGCCCCGGCCCCTTGAAGGCGATCTTGCGCAGATCGTCGAGCGAGACGCCCAGGTCGCCGAAGGCGCCGAGCATCTCGCCGGTGATGCGGTTGGTGATCACCGCCCAGATGAGCTGGAAGACGAACAGCACCAGCGTGACGACGAACAAGCCGAGGCGAAGGTCACGCAGCAGTTTCCAGAACAGAGGAACCATCGGTGAACCTTTTTCAATGGACAGTGCGCGGAAGGCAAGCCCCAGGATGAGCGAAGCGATTCCTGGGGGTTCAAACCCCCACCAATCGCGTTGCTCATGGTGGGGCTTGGCGTTTCCTCTTGCGTGTGAAGAACGATTGGGCAGCGCCTCACACCGTCGGATGGAACTGCTGGTAGATGCGGGCCAGCCCCATCGGCTCGATGCGCAGGTCGGCGATGCGCTGCTTCGCCAGCCAGTCGAGCAGCAACGACAATGGGCCGGTGTAGTCGAGGTTCCAGCCCGTCGTCGTCTGCGCGATCAGCTTCACGCCTGGCAGCGGCGGCAGCATCGCTTCGCCGGCGAACTGCGCGACCACGTGCCGGCCCTGCCGCAGCTCCGCCATGTTCTGCCAGTGGACCAGCCGCCCGCGCTGCAGGATCGCGACACGGTCGCAGACGTGCTCCACTTCGCTCAGCACATGCGACGAGAACAGCACCGTCTGCCCGCGCTGCTTCGCTTCGAGAAGCTGCGCCAACAGCATGTCGCGCATGCTGGGGTCGAGCGTGTTGGTCGGCTCGTCGAGGATCACCAGCGGCGTCCGGGGCAGCAGCACCTGCAGCAGCGCCACCTTCCGCTTCATGCCCGACGATAGCTGCGACAACGGCCGATTCACGTCGATGTCGAAGACGCGGGCCAGGTCGTCGACGTGTTCGCCGAGGTACTGCTGTCGCAGCCTGCTGAGGAAGTCGATGATCTGCCGGCCGGTCATGTTGTCGTAGAGGCGCAGCTCGCCGGGCAGGTAGCTGACGCGCCGCCTCGCTTCGAGGCTGTCGTGCCAGCACTCGTGCCCGTCGATCCAGGCGTGCCCCGCGGAAGGGCGCAGGAAGCCAAGCATGAGCCGCAGGGCGGTGGACTTGCCCGACCCGTTGGGGCCGAGGATGCCGACGACCTCGCCCGGCTTCACGTCGAGGTCGAGCTGGTCGAGCGCCCGGAAGCGGCCATAGTCCTTCGTCAGTTGTTCGGTGCGTAGCAGCATGGGCGTCCGCAGGAAGGGAATGAAATGCCAAGCCCCACCATGAGCAACGCGATTGGTGGGGGTGAACGCCGCGGCCCTGTCCGTGTCCGCAGGTTGTCCTATTTATACCTGGCGCGGCCAGGAATGCGACGACGTGGGGCGCGATTCCATCGTGCCGGAAGCGCCAGGGCACGAGGGAATCGGACTTCAACGTGGGGCACGATTGGATCGTGCCAGAAACGCCAGGCACGATGCCATCGCAAAATCCGGGTCGTCCGCGCCGTGCTCTTTGCCGCGAAGCACGAGCCGGCATGGGGCGGCATTCCATCACGCCCTGGCGCTTCGGGCACGATGGAATCGTGCCCCACGTCGAACGAAGGCTGCGTCATGCGGAAGGCACGGCGGAAATCGGCTCAAATTCCTTGCCCTCGCTTGCCGAAGGGGTATAATGAAGATATAGACAGACGTACAGTTAGCCCAAGGTGATTCCTTTTTCCCAGCCGAGGAGATGCCAACATGGCCGAGAACCACGACCGCGAACTGAAGAACGCCCTGCAACAGATCGAGAAGCAGTTTGGCAAAGGCTCGATCATGCAGCTCGGCAAGGACTCGCTCGCCGACGTCCAGGGCATCTCCACCGGCGCCCTCAGCCTCGACATCGCCCTGGGCGGGCGCGGCCTCCCGCGCGGGCGCATCATCGAGATCTACGGCCAGGAGGCCAGCGGCAAGACCACCGTCGCCCTGTCCGCCATCGCCAACGCCCAGCGCACCGGCGGCGTCGCCGCCTTCATCGACGCCGAGCACGCCCTCGACCCGACCTGGGCCAAACGCGTCGGCGTCGACCTCGAATCGATGCTCGTCAGCCAGCCCTCCAACGGCGAGGAAGCGCTGAAGATCGCCGAGATGCTCATCAAGTCGAACGCGGTCGACATCATCGTCATCGACTCGGTCGCCGCCCTGGTCCCGCGCAGCGAGGTCGAAGGCGAGATCGGCGACTCGCACGTCGGCCTGCAGGCCCGCCTCATGAGCCAGGCCATGCGCATCCTCAATCCCACCATCGCGCGCACCAAGACCTGCATGATCTTCATCAACCAAATAAGGCAGAAGATCGGCGTCATGTTCGGCAACCCGGAAACCACCTCCGGCGGGCTCGCCCTCAAGTTCTACGCCAGCGTCCGCCTCGAGATCCGCAAGGTCACCTCCGTCAAGGACGGCGACGAGATCGTCGGCTCCACCGTCCGTGTCAAGGTCGTCAAGAACAAGGTCGCCCCCCCGTTCCGCCAGGCCGAGTTCGACCTGATGCACGACCGCGGCATCAACCGCGAAAGCGACATCTTCAACCTCGCCGTCGACGACAAGTTCATCGAGAAGAGCGGCTCGTGGGTCAGCTACGGCGACATCCGTCTGGGCCAGGGGCAGGAGAACGCCAAGAAGTACCTTCGCGAGAACCCGGCGGTCATGGAGGAGCTGACGAAGAAGATCCTCGACAAGCGCGGCCTGAACAAGCCGCTGAACGCGAAGGACGAGCCGGAGTCGGGCCCGATGCCGGAGGAGCTGCTGAAGCCGGAGAAGGCCGAGAAGCCCGAAACCCCGACGCGAGGCCGCCGCGGCGCCGCGAGCGCGCCTCCCGCGCCGGCGGCGGAGTAAGCTGAGTCGGAGAATGTTGATCCCCCGAAAGCCCAGGGACAGCCGTCCCTGGGTATTTGAATACC
>JAYSSW010000333.1:0-4376 GCA_043720335.1 Planctomycetia bacterium | reverse complement strand
TCCGCGAACTTCAGGGTTGGTTCCTCGTCCCAGCGCTGCAGAAACTCCTCGCACGACAGGTTGTCGCCGGAGCGCAGCCGGGGGACGACGCCGGTTTCGGGCGGATACGTTCGCTTGCGGTTCATGGCTGCTCCTCCCGTTCGGTTGCCGTCGTCAGTTCCTGGTGATCGTCTCGTCGAGGTTCAGCAGCAGGTTCATCGTCGTCGTCCAGGCGGCGAGTTCGGCGGCGTCGAGCTTGGCGTCGCGCGGGGAGTCGCCGACGCCGAGCAGCTTCGCAGCGGCAGTTGGGTCGGCGCGGAACTTCGCGAGCGATTCCTGCACCATCTCGCGCAGGATCGCGCCCTCCTTCGCGGTCGGCGTGCGGGCCAATGACAGTCTGAAAGCGAGCGTCAGCCGGGCGTCGGCGTCGGCCTCCTGGTGCATCACGCGCTCGGCCAGTTTGCGGGCGGCCTCCAGGTAAATCGGGTCGTTCAGCAGCACCAGCGCGTGCAGCGGCGTGTTCGTGCGGGCGCGGCGGATGAAGCACGTCTCGCGGTCGGGGGCGTCGAACAGCAGCATGCTCGGCGGCGGGCAGGTCCGGCGCCAGAACGTGTACATGCTGCGGCGGTACAGCCCGTCCCCCTTGTCGGCGACGTACTTGTAGCGCCGCTCGACCGACACGTCCTCCCACAGCCCGGCCGGCTGGTACGGCTTCACGCTGGGGCCTCCCTGCTTCTCCTTGAGCAAGCCGCTGATGGCGAGGGCGTTGTCGCGAACCGTCTCCGCAGGCAGCCGTTGGCGCATGGCGCGGGCGAGCAGGCGGTTCTTCGGGTCGCGCTCGAACAGCTCCTTCGTGGTGCGCGAGCTTTGGCGGTACATCGCCGACGTGACGATCAGTTTCTGCATCGCCTTCACGTCCCAGCCGGTGCGGATCAGCTCCGTGGCCAGCCAGTCGAGCAGTTCGGGATGGCTGGGCAGCTCGCCTTGCAGGCCGAAATCCTCGACCGACTCGACGAGGCCGGCGCCGAAATACATCGACCACCAGCGGTTGACCGCAACACGCGAGGTGAGCGGATGGGCGGGATCGACGAGCCAGCGCGCCAGGCCGAGCCGGTTGGCGGGGGCGTCCTTCGGCAGCGGCGGCATCATCGCCGGCACGCCGGGCTGCACCTTGTCGCCCGGCTGGTCGTACGCGCCGCGCTTCAGCAGGTGCGCCTGGCGCGGCGGCGACATCTCCGCCATCACCATCACCGGCACGCCCCCCTTGTCCAGATCCGTTAGCTGCCGGTCGAGATCGGCCAGTTCGCTGCGATGCTTGCGAGAATCCATATCGACCACGTCGGCGAAGTAGCGCCGCAGCGTCGCCACCTGGGCGGCGTCGCGCTTCGACGGCTCGACCGCGAGGATCGCGCCGACGCCGCCGACCGGCAGGCCCTTCGCCAGTAGTTGGGCGTCGTCGGCGCGGAGTTCGCTGGCGAAGAACTGCACGTCGTCGATCTTTCCCTTGAAGGGGGCCGACGAACCGCGCTTGCCGAGATGGACCGGCTTGTCGGTGCGGATCGTGCCTTGCAGCTTGTCGCTGGTCGTGTCGAGTGGTTGCAGTTTGCCATCGACATGGATGCGAACGCCCGCCGCCTTGCGCGAGCCGTCGCAGGTGAGCAGCAGATGGTGCCAGGCGTTGAGCGCGAGCGGCTGTTTGGTCATCACCTTCAGCCCGTCGTTGGGCCAGCGGTGGATCAGGTGGCTGGCGACCTTGCCTCCTTCGAGGATGATGTCCCAGCCCCGGTGGGCGTCGGCGTCGTCCATGCGCGACACGACGGTGGATGCCTCGGCGGATGTGGGGAAGACCCAAGTGCTGATGCTGAAGCGGTCGGCGGAGTCGAGTGTCACCAAGGAGCCGAGATCGACGTGGGTGTTGCCGTCGAACTGCAGCGCCTTGCCGAACCTGCCTTCGACCCAGGTCGCGGGGCCGTGGATCGTGCCGTGGCGGGTGGCGTCGAGGGCGTCGGCGACCTTGTTGCCTTTGCCTTCGTCGAGCGGCAGATGGAGAATCGCCCCTGCTTTCGCGAGCTTCTGCCGGTCGGCCGGCGTCAAACTTTTCTCCCACGCGATCATTGCGGCGTCGAGTTTCGCTTCGTGCTGCTTCTGCAGCGACACGACTTCGCCGCGCCGCTTCGTCAGGGCCGCGATCTTCGCCAACATCTCGGGCGACTGGTAGCGGACGAACGGCTCGGCGGCGGCGGCCTTGTTGTACTGGAGCGGCTTCTCGTTCACGTTGTTGAAGAACGCGAAGAACTGGTAGTACTCCTTCTGCGTCACCGGGTCGTACTTGTGGTCGTGGCAGCGGGCGCACTGCATCGACAGCCCCATCACCGCCGTCGCCGTGGTGTGGACGCGGTCGGCGACGTACTCGACGCGGTACTCCTCCTCGAAGACGCCCCCCTCCGTGGTCAGCACGTGGTTGCGGTTGAACCCGGTCGCGATCCGCTGCGGCAGCGTCGCGCCGGGCAGCAGGTCGCCGGCGAGCTGCTCGACGAGGAAGCGGTCGTACGGCATGTTGACGCGGAACGCCTCGATGACCCAGTCGCGCCAGGGCCACATCGTCCGCTCCTCGTCGTTGTTGTAGCCGTTGGTGTCGGCGTAGCGGGCGGCGTCGAGCCAGGGGATCGTCATGCGCTCGGCGTAGCGCGGCGAGGCGAGCAGCCGGTCGGCCGCCTTCTCGATGAGCGTCTGCCGCGCCGCTGGCGTCGCTTCCCATGCCTTGACGAACGTGTCGACTTCGTCGAGCGACGGCGGCAGCCCGGTCAGGTCGAGCGACAATCGGCGGATGAGCGTGCGCGGGTCGGCCTCCGGCGACGGGCGCATCCCCTCGCGCTCCAGCCGATGCAGCACGAAGGCGTCGATCGGGTTGCGGACCCAGGCGGCGTCCTTCACCGTCGGCGGGGCGGAACGCTTCGGTGCGAGGAACGCCCAGTGCTCCTGGTACTCGGCCCCCTCGGCGATCCAGCGTTCCAGAAGCTGCTTTTGTGCATCACTGAGCGGCTTCTTGCTGTCCGGCGGCGGCATCCGCTGCGATTCCTTCTTCGCGTGGATGCGCGTCATCATCCCACTTGCTTTCACGTCGCCCGGCACCAATGCTAGGTTGCCGCTCTTGAGCTTGGCGACGGCGGCGGCGCGCACGTCGAGCCTCAGGCCCGACTCGCGCGTCTTCTCGTCCGGCCCGTGGCACGACCAGCAGTGGTTGGCGAGGATGGGCCGAATGTCGCGGGCGAACTCGATCCGGCCCGGCTTCTTCGCAGGCTCGCCTGCGGCAGCGGGAACAGCGAGCGCGAAAACCATCGTCGTGGCGAACGCAGCGCGGAAAAATGCCATCACAGGGGAGACTCCGCTTCGGGGTGGCTTGATGTTCTCAGCATAGCAGCCGCGCGCGTGCGGCGACAGTGACGAAGAGACCCCTCCTCGTTCCCTGGCTCCGCCGGGGAAGGCCTGCTTCGAGGCTCCGCCTCGCGTCCTATGATGCATCGACGTGGATTGTGTCCCTGCGCGGTTCCCGCGCTCCGCTGCGCGTCGCGGCTAAACGGTGTCGCAACAGGATCGCGAAAGCGGGGAATTCAATCTTTGACTCCCGCGACGCGGCTGCGTAGAGTGGACGAGCGCCGCGCGGAAACGCCTGGACATCGCTGGGCAGCGCGGCGCGACCACCACGACTTTCTGGGAGAAACCGATGCGTCGCATCCAAGGGCTGCTTCTGGCGGGAATCCTCCTCGCCTTCGGCACGGCACGGGCGGGCGAAGAAGCGAAGTTCTTCAACGGCAAGGACCTGGCCGGCTTCGAGGGCCTCGTCAGCGAATACTGGAGCGTCAAGGACGGCGCCATCGTCGGCGCGTCCCCCAAGGGGCTGACGTTCAACACCTTCCTCTGCACCAAGAAGAAGTACAGCGACTTCGAGCTGAAGTTCCAGGTCAAGATGACCAAGACCGGCAACAGCGGCGTGCAGATCCGCAGCCACATCCACAACATGAAGAACTTCGCCGTCACCGGACCGCAGTGCGACATGGGCGGACCCTACTGGGGCAGCCTGTACGGCGAGAACTTCGGCGGCATGATGAAGGCCGCCGACGCCAAGCTCGTCGGCAAGATCCTCAAGGAAGGCGACTTCAACGACTACCACATCAAGGCGGTCGGCAAGCACGTCACCATCAAGCTCAACGGCGAAACCACGGTCAACGCCGACTTCCCCAAGGCTCCCGACGAAGGCATCATCGCCTTCCAGTTGCACGCCGGCCCCGCGATGGAGGTCGTCTTCCGCAACATCGAGTTCACCGACCTGAAGAAGAACGCGAAGTAGCGCCGCGAACGACAAGTGAAAGCAGAAGGGCCGCCGATCCCGCAGGATC
>JAYSSW010000332.1:0-4377 GCA_043720335.1 Planctomycetia bacterium | reverse complement strand
ACCGCGGCCGACAGCTACAAGCCGCTGGAACCGGTCGAGATGGAGGCGGCCGGTCGCCGGGTGGACGACGACGACGACGACGTGGACATGATCCCGCTGATCGACATCAGCCTGGTGCTGCTCATCTTCTTCATGATGACGGCCACGGTGTCGTCGGGGGCGCTGTCGAACATCGCCACGCCGTCGGCGAAGCACCAGTTGGCGGCGCTGGCGAAGGACGCCTACTGGGTCGGCATCGACGTGAAGTCGGCCGGCGGCGCGGTCGAGCCAGGCCCCGACGGCAGGCCGCTGCCGTGGTTCTCGCTCGGTAAGGACCACGCGAAACGGGTCGATCCGACCCGCAGCGTCGAAGACGTGATCGCCGTTCTCGAAAAGGAACTGCACGACCTGCCCGGCGAAATGCGCATCCGCATCAAGGCCGAACGCACGCTCCCCATCGAGGTGATCAAAGGCGCAGCCTTGGAGTTGCAAGGCATGGAGCTGCGCTTGAACCGTGGCCGCGAGGCGAGCCGGCGTGTTAGCTTGCTCATCCAGGGCGAAGTCAGCGAGCCATCGACGAAGTAGGATCGGAACCACGAAGGAGCACGAAGGGACACGAAGTAGGGGTCGTGGGGCAAGCCGCCGAGCTTGCCCGAATTTGCGTCGAGCAAGTTCGGCGGCTTGCTCCACAGCGGCTTGTTGTGGGTGCATCCGAATCGGAATCCCGCTTTTGCAAAAGTCGCGATCTGCGCTGGCCACGCCGCCTAAAATGAAATGGTCAGCCAACCCCATCGAAATCCCCGCGAAAGGACAATGACATGGCATCGCCAAAATTGCACGAAACGCACAACGATCTGCCGAAGGACAAGCGCGAGAAGCTGGTCGAGCTGCTCAACCAGCACTTGGCCGACACGTTCGACCTGGCGAGCCAGGTCAAGCAGGCTCACTGGAACGTGAAGGGGCCGCACTTCATTTACCTTCATGAGCTGTTCGACAAGCTGCACGGCGAATTCGGCGACTATGTCGACGACATCGCCGAACGGGCCACGACGCTCGGCGGCACCGCGCTCGGCACGGCCCGCATGGCCGCCGCCGCGTCGCGTTTGCCCGAGTATCCCGCCGACGTGTTCGAGGGCATGCAACATGTGCGGCTGCTCGTCGAGCGCTTCGCCGCCCTCGCGAAGACCACGCGCGCAGCCATCGACGCCGCGAACAACCTCGGCGACGCCGACACCGCCGACCTGTTCACCGGCATCTCGCGCGGCCTGGACAAGGCTCTGTGGTTCCTCGAAAGCCATCTGGTCACGAAGTAAGACCACAACCGAAGCGAAAGCCCAGGGACAGCCGTCCCTGGGGATTTGCATACCCAGGGACGGCTGTCCCTGGGCTTTCCGCTGAATGGGTAGCAAGGGGATCGCATGTCCTGGCAACTGTGTCACGAAGGCTCGCCGAAGGTCGTGAAGGGGCTTTCCTTCGCGCGCATCGTCGAAGGGCTGCGCGACGGGCAGTGGGACGTGGCCGACGAGGTCCTCGCGCCGGGCGACAAGGCGTGGCGGGCCATCGAGAGCCATCCGCACTTCGCCGAGCTGATGGAGGAGTGGGAAGCGCCGCCGCCGCGACGGCACGAGGAGCCGACCTCGCTCGACCTCAACGCCATGATCGACGTGTGCCTGGTGCTGCTGATCTTCTTCATTCTGACGACGACGTATCAGAACCTGGTGCAGAAAGTGGTGCCGCTGCCGCTCGTGAAGGGGGACGGAACCAACGCCAAACGCGTCCGCATCGAGGACGTGAAGAGCAAGATGATCCGTGTGCAAGCGCAGCTCGACAAGTCGGGCAACCCAGCGGTGCGAGTTGACAACCAGAGCGTCAGCGTGCTGACCAGCGACGGCAAGGGGATCGACGCCGACAAGCTCGCCGACGTGCTGCGTCCCCTGGCGCGCGGCGAGGACCGCAAGACCGAGATCCTGCTCGACGCCAAGGAGATCAGCTGGGAGCACGTCATCCAGATCCAGGACGGCGCCCGTGCCGCGGGCATCCAGATGGTTCATCACCTGATGCGCAAGTGAACGGAGGAATCAGCCGCGGAGGCGCGAAGTGAAAACGCCGGGATTGGCCAGCGTCTGGCCGACCCCGCCCTTCGGGGC
This sequence comes from Planctomycetia bacterium, assembly GCA_043720335.1. Taxonomy (GTDB): domain Bacteria; phylum Planctomycetota; class Planctomycetia; order Gemmatales; family Gemmataceae; genus JAYSSW01. The sequence continues at coordinate 2,251 of JAYSSW010000332.1, read as the reverse complement.
AAAGCCGACCGAGCTGTGCGAGCGCTGCCAGCAGGTCGTGGCGTGTTTGTTCTGTTTGCGTCATCGCTTCTGCCCCACGGTTGGCAGCTTCCCGTCAAGTATCCGCAGGGGGAAAGAAGCCGTCAAGCGGGAACCGACGCGTCCCGCCCGCCATCTCGATTCTTGCCCCTTGCGTCGCGGGCGGCGCTGCGATACGGTGGCGGCTCGTTCCCTGGTCCATCGCGAGGTCGCTTCCGGAGACGATACGATGCGTGCGCGGGTTTGCCTGGCTGCTCTCTTCCTCACCACTCTTCTCCACTCCTTCGCCGGCGCCCAGGACGTGCCGAAGATGAAGTTCAACGAGGTGAAGGAGATCGCCCCCGGCGTCTTCTTCCGCTTCTCCTCCATCAGCGCCACCGACAAGGCGGTCGTGTTCGGCGGCAGCAACAACATCTGGGTCGTCTTCGACGACTACGTCCTCGTCTACGACGCCAACTTCCCCAAGGAGGCCGGCGACGTGATCGCCGCCGTCCGCAAAACGACCGACAAGCCGATCCGCTACGTCCTCGACTCGCACCACCACGGCGACCACGCCTACGGCAACGCCGTCTTCGCCAAGGCGGGGGCCACCATCATCGCCCAGGCCAACTGCGCGCGGCTGCTCCGCATCAACGGGCCGAAAGAATTTGCCGACGCGGGCAAGGGGCCGGGCGGACGCAAGGACATCGCCGACAGCTTCTTGAAAGTCCCCGACCTGATCTTCGACGAGAAACTCGTCTTCGACGACGGCAAACAACGGGCCGAGATGCTCTTCCTCGGCCACGCCCACACCGCCGGCGACGCGATGCTCTACCTGCCGAAGCACAAGATCCTCTGCACCGGCGACGCCTGCACGAACGGCCCGTTCAACTACATGGGACATTCCGATTCGGCGTCGTGGATCCGCGTGATGGAGCGCGCCCAGCAGCTCGACGTGAAACTCGTATGCCCCGGTCACGGCCCGCTCACCGACAAAAGCGTGCTGGGTTTGCAGCGCCGCTACTTCGTCGAGCTGCGCGACCAGGTGAAGAAAGGGATCGACCTCGGCCGCGAGTTCGACGACATCTTGAAATCATTGGAGATGCCCTGGCACAAAGAATGGACCACGGTCGAAGCACGCACCCGCAAGGACGAGACGCGCCACGTCTTCGACGAGCTGACCGGCCGCGTCATGCCGTGGGACTTCGTCGAGGATTTCGGCATCTACGAAGGCCCGTCCCCCACGAAGGCCGACAAGGACTGGACCGCGCCGAAGCGCATTATTGTTCCGGCCGTCATGCCCGCGAAGCTGCTGGAGCTGAAGCGTATCGCGCCCGACGTGTTCTTCGTGCCGGTCAAAACGCTGGAGGAGGCGGAGAAGGAAGCGGCCAACGCCGACGCGGTGCTGGGCTTCTCGTCAGCGGAGCTGGTGAAGGCGGGCAAGAAGCTGCGCTGGATCCAGATCGCCCACGCCGGCGTCGACAAGGACCTGGTCCCCGAGCTGGTGAAGAGCGACATCGCCGTCACCAACCTGGCCCGGCTGTACGGCCCCAACGTCGCCGACCAGGCGATGGCGCTGCTGCTCGGCCTGACGCGCGGCGTCGCTGACCAGGTCCACAAGGAGGCGTTCGACGGCAAAGATCCCGTGTTGTGGAACCGCCTCAAGAACATGTCCAACGCCCAGGAGCTGCACGGCAAGACGATGCTCGTCGTCGGACTCGGCGGCATCGGCACGCAGATCGCACGCCGCGCCGAGGCGTTCGGCATGCGCGTCATGGCCATCGACCCCAACGAGGCGATCGTCCGCCCCAGCTATGTCTTCAGCCTCGAACGAACCGACAAGCTGGTGGACCGCATCCCGCAGGCCGACGTGGTCGTGCTCGCCTGCCCACTCACCAATGAGACGCGCGGCATGTTCGGCAAGGCGCAGTTCGCGGCCATGAAGAAGTCGGCCTATTTCATCAACATCGCTCGCGGCGGCCTGATGAAGATGGACGACCTCGTCGCAGCTTTGAACAATGGCGACATCGCCGGGGCCGGCCTGGACGTGACCGACCCGGAGCCGCTGCCGAACGAGCACCCGCTGTGGAAGCTGAAGAACGTGCTCGTGACGCCGCACCTGGGGGGCCAGTCCGACGGCGCCCGCGACCGCCAGTGGCGCCTGTTCCGCGAGAACGTCCGCCGCTTCGTCGCCGGCGACCCGCTGCTCTGCGTCGTCAACAAGCAGAAGGGATATTGACCGACAAGTTTAGCC
>JAYSSW010000331.1:0-4380 GCA_043720335.1 Planctomycetia bacterium | reverse complement strand
GCGACAGCATCGAGCTGGCCGACCTGAGGCTGGAAGCGCTCCGCCTGGTCGAGCGCTCCGCCGGGGGGACCAGCCGGCCGATCGACCTGAGCCGGCCGCTGCCTGACCTGCTGCGCGAGGCCGCCGTCGCGCTGGAGAAGCAGTACCTGCGGCGGGCGATGAAGCGCTGCCGGGGCCACGTCGGCCGCTGCGCCCGCATGTCGGGCCTGTCGCGCCGCAGCATCTCGTCGAAGCTGGCCGAGTACCAGATCGACAAGGACGAGTTCAAGAGCCTGGACGCCTAGCGCTCATATAGCCCCCGGCTTGCCGGGGGTAACGCCAAATCCCACGCCAGTTCACTTGTCTTGGTCGTGGTCCAGCGTCACCCCCGGCGAGCCGGGGGCTATATGAATCGCCATCACTGGAACAGCGCTTCGACGACAATCGACTTGGCGTTGTGCCGGCCTTCCTTCGTGGCGAAGATCACGGTCGCCGTCACGCCCGCCCGCAGGTCGGCGAGCTTGCCGTCCTTCTCGTTGACGCGGATCTTCGTGTCGGGCGTCACCGTGACGACGACCCGCTTGTCGGCGGCCGCGATGGTCACTTCGCTCTTCTCCAGCGAGATCGCGTCGATCTTCCCCTGGACCGTTTCGTCCTTCTGGCCCGCGCGCACGTTGCTCGACGGCATCAGCTGCAGGCACAGGGCGAGCATGAACACGACGACAAAAAACAACACTTTCATGGGGAGACTCCTTCCGCGAGAATGGGGATCGACGCGGCCAAGAAATGCGGTGTGCGTGGCGGCGTCGCAGGAAATGGATGCAACCGCGATGCCAAACCTGGATTTCCTTGCGGCAATGCGCCCGAATCCCTGCGAAACCACCCGATTCGGGCACGGCGCGACGCAGGGAACGCGACGTTGTTGCTGAAGTTGCGCTGCATCCCGCGCCGCCTTCGGCAAGGCGCTTCCCTTCGTTTGCTTGAACTGCCTGAGCGAAAGCCAGCAAAAATTGGCAGGCACCCGTTTTGCAAGATTGCACGGAGGGCGGAAGGCTGAGGATCTGTTTCAAAACCGCGTGAGACAAAACTTGCGGCGTGACGGAAGGCGAGCGGCGCGGCGTAAGCCCGCCGTGAAGATCCGCAACGATGCGTGCCTTGCCGATGATTCGCGTGCAATTTCCGCGAACGAACAATTTCACGGCGGGCTCACGCCGCGCCGCTCGCCTTCGGTCCCTGGAGATTGTTTCCATCCCACGAAGTCCCTGAAGCGACTTCTTCGTGCAGAGGATTTTCGATGAGCGAACGGGAAGGCGTCTTTCTCTCGATGAAGCAATGGCCTGCGGCGCTGGCGGAGTGCTTCCGCCATGAGCAGGACGACGGCGCGCGGGCACGTTCGCTCGCCGGGCTGCTGCGCGGCTCGGCCGGGCCGGCGCGCTGGGCGGCGTGCCGCATCGGCGCCGGCGTCGCGGTGCTGCCCGCCACGGCCGCCGACGAAGCGTCGCGCCTGCTGCGTGCGCACGCCGACGGCAGGCAACACGACGGCGCGGCGTTCGCGGCGGCGTTCTCCAGCGAACTGGGCGTGGACGGCGCGCTGGCCGTCGCGCTGCCTGCGGGCACGTCGCCGGAGCTGGCGGGCGCCGTCGAATCTCTGCTCGCGCTGGCGGCGCCGCTCGTCGGCCTGCACCTCCAGGCCGAGGCGCGCCGGCGCGAGGAGCGCGACGCGCTGGCCGACGCCGTCGTCGTCGGCGACGCGGCGCTGGGGTTGTCGCACGAGTTGAACAACCATCTCAACACGATGATGCTGCAGGCGTCGGTCGTGCAGATGCAAGTGGACGAGAGCTTGGGCGAGGAGCTGGCGGTGATCCGCCGCGAGGGGAGCGCGATCGCCGCGCGGCTCAGGCTGCTGCAGGAGTTCCGCGAGCGCAGCCGTCGCGAAGCCAGCCCGGTCGCCCTCGACACGCTGCTGCGCCGAGCGGCGGCCACGGTCCCTGCGCTCGACGGCCGGGTCCGCTGGGAGCTGGCCGACGGCCTCCCCCCCGTCGTCGGCAGCCCGCCCGCCCTGCTGCGGCTGCTCGCGGGCTGCCTGCGCCTTCTCGCCGAACGCGCCTCCGACGGACCGGTCTCGATCGGCACAGGACGCGGCGAACGCACGCTCCACGTCGCGCTCGGCCCGCTGGCCGGCGCGGCGCCGGTCGAGCACCTCTCCGATCTGTTCGCCGGCGACGGCGGCCCGCCGCGCGGCCGGCTGCTGCACGGCCTGGCCGCCGAGTCGCTGGCCCGGCTCGTCGAGGCGCGCTGGCGCCTGGCGCGCAACGCCGACAACGCCGACGCCAGCGACCTCGTGCTGGAATGGCCTCTGCCCCGCTGAGGACCGCTATTTTGGCAGCACGTCCACCAGCCAAGCGAAGAGGCCGCCCGGCAGCACCGCCAGGTCGGCGGAGAACAGCCCGCCGAGCACCAGCAGCGACAAGGCGACTCCCGCCGCCGCCCCGACCGCCTGCCAGGTCGAGCGGTCGCGGGACAGCGCGACCCAGCCGACGGCGGCGAGCACGCCCAGGGTCGCCAGCGGATACGACAGGAAGAACGTGCACACCAGAAACATCTGCAGCACGAACGCCAGCAGGCCGAACATCAGGGCCGTGCTGCCGAGCGCGTCGACGCCGATCCGACTTCGCCAGGAGGACATGACGGTTGCCTTTCGTGAAGGAACTTCATTCCATGATCCTAACCGCGATGGTGCGCGGATCGCAACTCAACCAGCCGGCTGCGGCGGAATGGACCGGGACCGCGGCGCAGCTTCGCCTTGCCAGCACGCACCGTTGATCGATTCCTTGAGCGTTGATGGAGGACACGGGAGATGGACGCCGCCATGAGCCGGATTGTCGTTGCCGCATTCACGCTGTTCGTTTCGCTGCTCTGCGGCTGTGGCCGCGGCGGCCCCGCGACGCAGTCGCAGGAGGACCTGGACAAGGTGAAGGGGCACGTCAAAACGGCGCTCGACGCCTGGAAGGCCGGCGGGTCGGCGGACAAGCTCAAGTCGCTCAGCCCCTCCATCGAGATCGTCGACCACGAATGGAAGGCCGGCGCGAAGCTGCACCAGTACGACATCCAGAAGGTCGAGGGCAACCAGAAGGAGAACGCCCGCTGCTGGGTGAAGCTCACCGTGGTCGCCAAGGGCAAGACCGCCGACCGCGAAGTCGTCTACGACGTGAGCGTGGCCGACAAGATCGTCATCGGCCGCGACCCGTTCAACTAGATCGCGAGTGAATCGATGGAATGGTCCGCGCAGCACGCACATCAGCCCGACGCCAGCTTCGACGGCGGCGACCTCGACTGCGGCAACGGACTGCTGCTGCTCATTCGCAAGCACCTCGATCCGCTGGAGCGTGGCCAGCTTCTCGAGATCCGCTCGACCGAGACCTCCGTCGATGAGGACCTGCCCTCGTGGGCGAGGCTCACCAGCAACGAGCTGGTCTCGCGCACGAAGACCGGCAGCCAGCGCAGCTTCCTCGTTTGCAAAGGGCCGTTCGTCGCCGAGACTCGGCCTGCCGCCATCGCTCGCACGATGACGACTGAATCACGTTCCACGCCGACGCCGCTGTCGGACCTCGTCCCAACGCCGCTGCCGCCGTTCGCTGTGATGGGGGTCGGCAGCTGGCCGAGGCCGCGCTGGATGGTGCAGGCGATCCACGAGCATCTCGAAAGCCGGCTCGACGAAGCGGCGTTCCAGCAGACCGCCGACGACGCGGTGCGATTGGCGATCACCGCGCAGGAGCGGGCCGGAGTCGATGTCGCCAGCGACGGCGAGCAGCGCCGCGACAACTACGCCAGCTTCGTCGGCAGCCGGCTCGCCAACTGCCAGATGGTGCCGCTCACCGACCTGCTGGCGTACGTCGACGACCCGGCCGAGTTCGAGAAGGAGCTGCGTGCGCTCGACGTGCCCGCCGATTCCGTGCGCCATCCCGCCGTGCTGGGGGCGCTTTCACGCCGTCAGCCGCTCACGCTGCACGAACTTGCCTTCGCCCGCTCGGTGACCACGAAGCCGGTGAAGGTCGCGCTGCCGGGGCCGTACCTGCTGACGCGGACGATGTGGCTGGAGTGCGTCGCCGACCGCTTCTATGAGCAGCGTGATACTCTGGCGGACGACCTGGTCCGCATTCTGCGCGAGGAGATCGCAGACCTTCTCGCCGGCGGCGCGACGCTGGTGCAGCTCGACGAGCCGGTCCTTTCCGAAGTCGTGTTCGGCTACGCTCGCCAGAAACGCAGCTTCATGTGCGGCGCCCTGAGCGGAACCGGCGACCAGGACACGGAACTCGCCTTCGCGGAGCAGCTCATCAACCGCGTCGTCGAGGGCTTCCCGCCTGAACGTCTGGCACTGCACATGTGCCGGGGCAACTGGTC
>JAYSSW010000330.1:0-4380 GCA_043720335.1 Planctomycetia bacterium | reverse complement strand
GTCGCCATTCTCTCCAGTCATGCGGGGACGGTGTCGCGGCTCCCATGCATCTGTCTTACAGCGCAAGAAGTTTAGTTCTTTGCGCAGCGATCAGTAGCCGTTCGCCTACGGCGAACGCGGGCGCAACATGTCAGCGCACGAAACGCCATTGCAACGGGAAGCGTGCCAATTCCGCGAAGGGGGATTTCCACGGCGGGCTAACGCCGCGCCGCTCGCCGTTGCAGGTGGAGTGGAAACAAAAAGCCCCAGGCGCCTGCGGGGGCGCCTGGGGCCGAGAGTTGGTGAGTGGCCGAAGGGCTAGAAGCCGCCGCCGCCGAAGCCGCCGCCGAAGCCTGCGGCGCCGCCGCCGAAGCCGCCGCCGCCGAAGCCGCCGCCGGACCCGCCGAACTGTCCGCCGCCGCCGAAGGCGCCGCCGCCGGACCCGCTGGAGCCGATGCGGTTGTTGAAGATGCCGCGTTGGAGCATCTGGTAGTAGATGCGCGGGGCTTCGTTGCCGTCGAGGCCTTCGACGTCCGGGTAGGCGATGACGACGCGGTTGGGGGCGTCGGGGAAGCCGGCGGCGCCGAGGGCTTCGATGACCTTGAACTTGCGGCGTTCGTTCTGCTCGCGGTCGGGCGAGGGCTGGAGGACGACCTGGAACGGGACTTCGTTGAGACGGCTGGCCATCAGCTTCATGTGGTACTCGCCGTAGGGGCCGAGGTCCTCGCCGCCCATGTACCATTCGCAGAGGTAGACGATGAAGTCGTCGGCCTCGGCCTTGTCGGCCTGGATCTTCTCGAAGCGTCGGACGAACGAGCCGAGCGGCGCGGGCAGGGCGCCGCAGGGCACGTCGGCGCACTTGTTGAAGAAGCAGGTGCTGCACTTGCCGGTGCTGCAGCCCCCGGTGCCGCAGCTCTTGCCGCAGCCCCAGTCGTGGCAGCAGCCGCTCAGGACGGCGAGCAGAAGGAGCATCCCGGACCAGGCGGCGCCGGCTCTCCCGATTCGACGAATCCCCTTCATGACGATCCCCCGTGGTCGAAGCCGCCCCGCGAGGTGGGAGGGCGGCGATCATGTCGTGCGTGGTTGGAACCCGGAGCGGGCCGCCTCCCCAGGCCGTCCCGCTCGTCTTCGTTGTCGTAGTCGTTGTCTCGCCTGGCGGGCGGGGCGAAGAATCCCCCCGCGCCCCGCCTGCCAGGTTGTTCGGTCTTCGCTCGATCAGGGCTGCGTGGTCGGCAGTTGGAAGCCGCTCGGGCCGAAGATGTAGAGCTGTTCGCAGCGGTGGTAGCGGCTCATGCGGCCGATGTCGTTCATCACCGGGCTGCGGTAGTCGTAGCTGCGGCGGCTTTCGAGCCGGCCCAGCAGGTAGAACTCCACGTCGCTCGGCTCGAACAGGTCCGATCCGGGCAGCGGCGGGACTTCCTTGGCGTCCATGGGATGCACCAGCTCCGGGGTGATGAGAATCACCAGCTCCTGCTCGCCCGCCGAGGTGCGGTCGAAGCTCCCCAGGCGGTTGAGGATCGGGATGTCGCCGAGGAACGGGATGCGGGAAGCGTCGGTCCCCATGTTGTTCTGGATCAGACCGGCGACGGCGAGCGTTTGGCCTTCGCGAAGCTCGACGGTGGTCTGGAAGGTGCGGGTGTTGAGGCCCGACACGAAACCGCCGCCGATGGTGGTGCCGCTGCCGATGTCGCGGGCGCTGACGGATGCGGCGACATTGAGGCGGATACGGTCTTTATCGGTGATGTAGGGCGTGAAGTTGAGCTGCACGCCGAAAGGGATGAAGTTCACGCCCTGGAGGCCGCCGCTGGTGAAGCCGGTGGTGACCGGGACGGGGAACTGCCCGCCCGCCTGGAAGGTGGCGGTCTGGCCGTTGAGGGCGACGAGGTTCGGCTCGGCGAGGCTCTTGGCGTAGTTGAGCGTGCGGAGGGCGTTGATGGCGAGGTTGATCTGGCCGTTGTCGAGCGAGACGGGCAGGTTGTTGGTGACCAGGCCGGTGATGCTGCTGATGGACTGGTTGACGGCGCCGGTCCCCAGGCCGAAGTTAAGCCCGCCGGGGGTGATGCCGCCGATGTTGCCGACGCGGCTTTCGAAGACGCGGAGGCCGCTGTTGTTGTTGATGCTGAAGTTGAGGCCGATGCTGCGTGCGGCCTGGCGGTTGACCTCGGCGACGGTCACCTTGAGCATGACCTGCTGCTCGCCGGGGACGCGGAGCATGTTGATGACGTTCGAGCTGCCGAACGACTGGTACGACTCCAGCCCCGGCGTGCCGGCGAGTCCGAGCGGGTCGTCGATGCGGGGGGGCAGTCCGCCCAGGCTGGTCGGGGCGATCTTGTCGCCGTCGTGCTTGCCGCGCTCGTCGGCGTTGGTGCGGACCAGCCGCATGATGTTGGTGGCGTCGGCGATGTCGCGGGCCTGGCCGGTGACGAGCACCTTGTCGCCGACCAGCTTCAGGTGGATGACGCTGTCGGGGAAGCTGCGGTTGATCTCGTTCTCGAGCGCCTTATAGGTGGCTTCCAGCCGCAGCTTCGCTTCGGGGTCGGGCAGGACGCGGACGAGGTAGCTGAGGACCTTGTCCTTCTCCTTGTCGGCGGGGTCGGCGAACCAGATGTTGAGAACGGTGACGCCGACCGCCTTGCCGATCAGCGTGATCTCCTTGGGCGTGACGAGGTTGAAGACCGCGACCGCCTCGTCGGCGATCTGCACGCGCTTGGGCGTCTCCTTGAGGATGACGAGCCGGGCGCGCCCCTGGATCAGGTCGAGGGTGCTGCGCGGATCGACCACGTCCCTGACGAAGCGGCTGATGTCGGCCAGGTCCTGCTTGGTCGGGACCGGGGTGGCCCCGATCACGCCGGGCTTGCTCCCCAGGTTGGGCTGGCGCATCGGCAGGCCTGCGGGACCGGCGAGCGGGCGCGGCGGCGGCAGCTGCTCCAGCGGCGGCTGCTTGCCGTTGTCCCCGCGCGCCGGCTCCTTCGCGCCCTGCGGCGGCGCGCCGGGCTGCTCGACCACCGCCGTCCCGACGACGCCGGGCGCCTTGTTCGGCTGCGCCGCGGGGATCGTCGGCAGCTCGATCCTCGGAGGCAGCGCGATCGGCGGCGGCGCCACCCCGGGCAGGTTCCCCCCGAACGGCGGCGGCGGCTGGATCAGCGACTGGGCCTCCGCGCTCCGGGGAGCCGCGAGACCCAGTGCGCACACCAGCAGCGCCCCCCACCGAAGCCAGCCCGCGCTGGGTCGGGGCGGCGTTGATCCCATCCTGCCTGCTCGTTGATTCATGGCGAAATTCCCCTTGCCGTTGGGCGGTTGCTGGGCAGGCTCTCGCCCCCCTGCCTCGGTTGCTTTCCACGCCGATTGGACTGGTTGGATCTGCGGAAAAAACATGGCCGCCCTATGCCTCCCCTGCTCCCCCGCGTCGCCGGCGCCTGTTGCAGGCGCCGAGGCGGAAGAAGCTCCCCCGGTTCGCGATCCATCCCCTCGTGGCCGTCCGACCCGCCGTCTTGGCCGCGCTTTCCCCAAGCGCCGCCCCGCGCGGACCGGACTCCCGTCCCTGAAAGCGCACCCCGCCCACGCGGAGAATCTGCGCGTTCGTCGAATCACCATCGATGAAGGAGAGCGGCCATACTTTCGGCACGCAGGGTTGTCAAGCCGAAATCACGGACCGGAGGGGGCGGGGGGAAGATCCCCGCCCGCAGGCGCCACTTGCGATAGCCAAAGCACGCCACGCGGAGTATACTTCCCTTCTGCCGTTTGGCGCCTGGCGAATGCCAACCATGCAACCCCCCGGTTCGGTGCCCATGAGTGAGGAAAGACCCCCTTCGCCGCGACCGCGCTGCCGAAGCCTGATGGGCGTTCGCGTCCTGTCGACGGGGAGCTATGTCCCTGAAGCGGTCCTGACCAACGAGCAGCTGCACCAGCAGCTCGGCTTCGATTCGGACTGGATCGTCAAGCGCACCGGCATCCTCGAGCGCCGCCACGTCCTGCCCCACCAGGCCACCAGCGACATGTGCATCGAGGCCGCCCGACGCTGCATCGCCAAGGCCGGCGTCAAGACCAGCGACATCGACCTGCTCATCCTCGCCACCTTCACCCCCGACATGTCGTTCCCCTCCACGGCCTGTCTGGTGCAGGACCAGCTCCGCCTCAACTGCCCCGCCCTCGAGGTCGAAGCCGCCTGCGCCGGCTTCATGTACGCCCTCATCACCGGCTTCACGTACGTGATCTCCGGCGCCAGCGACATGGCCCTCATCATCGGCGGCGACGCCAACTCGCGCGTCGTCAACCCCAACGACATCAAGACCTACCCCCTCTTCGGCGACGGGGCGGGCGCCGTCCTCATCACCAAAGGCCGCCCCGACGAAGGCATCCTCAGCTACAGCCTCGGCTCCGACGGCAGCGGCGGCGACCTGC
>JAYSSW010000329.1:0-1995 GCA_043720335.1 Planctomycetia bacterium | reverse complement strand
GCCCAGCCATGTGGTCAGCTACTTCCTCCACCCCTGGGCGCGGTACGCCGCCCCAGCGGAACTTGCTAATTGATGTACTTTCGAGCCGGCGTAATACGAGGAGAAGGCCCGCTTCACGCTCCTCGGCGACAACCGCACCGTCCCGACGATCTCCGACCGCCGCATGTACCTGCGCGACAAGGAGAACATCTACTGCCTGGACGTGGCGAAGTAGCAGCAGGCAATGAAGGGCAACAACCTCAAGCCCCACATGAGCGAAGCGATTGGTGGGGGTATTTGTTTCACTTCTTCGCCGGAATCAACTCCACACACACCAGCCGGCCGTCGCCGCGCAGGTAAAGCAGGCCATGCGAGACGATGGGGGCGGCCCAGCACGGCTCCTCTAGCAGCTTCGCTTTCGTCGCCGGGTCGCGCGGCTGGAAGCTCGACACTTCCTGATATGCATTCGGGTTGATCTTCAGCAGCCGAACGGTTCCTTCTTCGCCCAGGCAGATGAAGTGGCCGTCGATCTGGAGCAGCGACGCGCGCGACAAATCGCGCTCGGACCACATAATCTTGCCGGTCGCCAGCTCGATGCAGCGCAGCTCGGCGTTGAAGTCGTGGCGGTTGCTGGAGCCGTAAACGTAGCCGTCGACGTGGATCGGCGTCATCCAGTGGCACATCATGCTCTTGCGGGCCTTCTTGGCGTCGGTCCACAGCACGTCGTAGCCGCCCGGCTTGACCTGGAGCAGCATGCCGCCGGGGCCGTAGGTCTCGGTGATGAACACCTTGTCGCCGACGACGACCGGGTTGCTGGCGTTGACGCTTTCGAGGTCGGGGGCGCGGTAGGGGAAGTGGAAGTCGATCCTGCCGTCGGCGGGGTTGAAGGCGAGCAGGCCGCCACGCGCGAAGACGAAGCACCAGCGGCGGCCGTTGACGGTGGCGACGACTGGGCTGGCGTAGCCGGCGAGTTCGTCGCTGATCTTGTAGGCGATCTTGCCCGTCGTTTTGTCGAAGGCGACGACGCCGGTGCCGTTGCCTTTCAGCTTGGTGAAGTCGTCGATGTCGCTGTTCGCGGGGCTGCCGCCGATGGGGACGATGAGGAGGTCGCCTTCGACGAGCGGGGTGCCGCCGGCGCCGAAGAAGTTCTGGATGACGCCGAACTCGGCCTTGGTGTCGGTCTTCCAGACGACGGAGCCGTCTTTGACGCGGAGGCAATGGAGCATCCCCTCGGCGCCGTGCAGGAAGACGAGGTCGCCGTCGACGACGGGGCAGCAGCGCGGGCCGTTGTTGTAGCCGAACTTGTCTTTGTAGGCGGTGGGGTACTTGAAGGTCCAGTGTTCGGCGCCGGTCCTGGGGTCGAGGCAGGAGAGACGGGCGTTCTTGCCGACGCGGTCGAAGTGGTAGAGCTTGCCGTCGCTGACGACGGGCATGCAGTAGCCGGCGCCGACCTCCTTGTGCCAAACGACGCGGAGGCCGTCCTTGGGCCAGGGAGCGATGATGCCTTTTTCAGTGGAGACGCTGGTGCCGAGCGGGCCGAGGAAGCGGGGCCAGTCGCTCCCCTGGGCGTGCGTGAAAGCGGGCGTGGCGAGGACCGCGACGGACAGCAGCACAGCGCGAAGCATGGACAGCACCTCGTGAACTCCGGCGGCCGGTTGGAGCTTCCTTGGAGAGAGGGAGAAATGGGCAAGGCGGCTTGGACGTGCCAGCACGACGCAGCCCACTGCTTCACGGCACGTCGAGTTCCTGCTGGCTTTTGCGGCGGCGGGCGTACTCGGCGATGGCGTCGACCTGCTCGTCCGTTTCGATCGAGCCGGGCCGCAGCCGGCGGATGCGGGCGACGGCGTCCTTGGCGTTCATCCCCTCCAGCACGAACCAGCACGCCAGCAGCGTGCCGGTGCGTCCCAGGCCGGCGGTGCAGTGGATAACCGCCCCCATGTTCTGCTGGCGCGCCTTGCGAAGCGCCGACAAGCAGGTGTCGATCTGCGGCTGCGACGGCGCGTGCATGTCCTCGAT
>JAYSSW010000328.1:0-4381 GCA_043720335.1 Planctomycetia bacterium | reverse complement strand
CCCAGGGTCGCGCAGCGCACCCTGGGAAATCGTGACCCATCCGTCTCTGCCCCAACGGGGCTGCATCGCTCCCCGGCTTGCGGTCGATGCAACGCCTTCAGCGTAGAAAGCCCCTGCGGCGTCCCTCTCCCCAGGGTGCGCTGCGCGACCCTGGGCTTTGCTATGCAGCACCTTTGGTGCAAAGATCGCACTCCTTCATCGCTGCGGATGTTTGGTCGGCAACGAAAGCTTGAATCCAACCGCCCCTCACCGGGCTTGATCGCTTCCTACGGATCACGGACACTCCCATGCTTCTAGCCTTTTTCGGCCTTTGGCAGTCCGCAATGGTGGCGGGGGCGGCGGCGGTCGCGGTGCCGGTCATCATCCACCTGCTCAACCGCCGACGCTTCAAGATCGTCACCTGGGCGGCCATGCGCTTCCTGCTGGCGGCGCAGCGGCAGAACACCCGCCGCATGCGCGTCGAACAGCTCCTGCTGCTCCTCGTGCGCTGCCTGTTGGTCGCCCTCATCGTCTTCGCGATGGGGGCCGTCATGCCGTGGGCGGAGGACGTGTGGGCGCAGGTCTGGCCCGAAGGCATGGGCAAGTTCAACAAGCGCTCGCAGCGCGTCCACCACCTTTTCGTCATCGACGGCTCGCTCAGCATGAACGTCGCCGGCGACGGCGGGAGCTGCTTCGAGGCGGCCCGGCGGCTCGCGTTGCAGAAGCTCGCGGACTGCTCCTCCGGCGACGGCTACAGCGTGCTGCTGCTGAAGGACAGCCCCACCTGGCTCGTCGGCGAAGTCTCGCAGGATTCGCGCAAGGTCGCGCGCGAACTCGAAACCATGCGCCCCAGCCACGGCAACGCCTCCGTCACGGCCGCCCTCAACCTCATCTCCGGCAAGCTCACCGAGGCGTCGGGCCGCTTCCCCTCGCAGGCGGTCTACTTCCTCACCGACCTGCAGGCCTCCACCTGGAACAGCGCCGCGCCGGTCGACAAGACTGACAAGGCGGACAACCCCGAATCGAAGGAGAAGAACCCGTACAGCGAGATCCAGCAGAAGGCGAGCATCGTCTTCGTCGACGTCGGCCGCGACGAGCAGCCGAACCTCGCGGTCACGCGGCTGGAGTTCCTGTCGCCGTTCATCACGTCGAACAGCCCGCTCGACTTCCTCGCTGCCGTGAAGAACTTCAGCAGAAAACCGAAAGCGGACGTGCGCGTTGAACTGTTGATCGGCAAGGCGAAGGAGAACGCCGGCGATCCCGCGTTCAGCATGCGCTCCGTGGCGAGCGAGCAGATCAACGTCATCGACGCCGGCGCGTCGGCGGGCGTCCGCTTCAGCGACTTCAAGTTCCCCGGCCCCGGCACCTACGCGGTGCAGGTGAAGCTGGAGGCCGACGCGCTCGAGCAGGACGACTCGCGAACCGTCGTCGTCACCGTGCGCGACACGATCCCGGTGCTGCTCGTCAACGGCAAGGCGGCGGCGGATCGCTACGAACGAGCGACCGAATACCTGCGGCTGTCGCTCAACCCGTTCCTGCCCGGCGCCGAGCCGAAGTTCGCGCCGCTGCGGCCCCGCGTCATCAGCCCGACGCAGTTCGTCGACCTGCCTGAAGCGGAGCTGGCGAACTACGACTGCGTCGTCTGGTGCGACGTGGGCCAGTTCGGCCAAGGCGAGCTGCGCCGCCTCGAAACGCACCTGAGGCGCGGCGGCGGCTTCGTCGTGTCGATGGGGGACCAGGCGGTCGAGAACCTCGACGTCTACAACCGCCTGCTCTACAAGGACGAGCAAGGCATCCTGCCCGTGCGCTTCCTGAAGAAGGTGCAGGCGTCGCCCGACCACTACTTCCAGTTCCATGTCCCCGGCGGCGAGTACAAGGACGCCCCGCTCGACGCCTTCTCGCAGGAGGCCGACCAGGTCAGTTTGCGTTCCGCGCGGTTCCGCCAGTTCGTGCAGGCGCAGTCGGTCGGCGAAGGCAAGGCGCGCACCGTGATGACGTTCATGCCTGCCCGCGATGCTGGCGACAAGGGGAAGTTCGACGACACGCTCCCCAAGGACCAGCCCGCGTACGTCGAGTGGAATCCGCCGGTCAGCAAGAACATGCAGCTCGCCCTGCCTCGCACGAAGGACGGCCAGCGCGTGCTGCAGTCGGCCTCGCGCTACCGGGGCAAGGTGATCGTCTTCACGTCGTCGCTCAACATGGACTGGACCAGCTGGCCCGGCTCCCCCAGTTACGGCGCCATGATGCAGGAGACCGTCCGCCTCGCCGTGTCGGGGCGGCTCAAGGAGCAGTCGGCCGTCGTCGGCAGCCTCATCGAGGAGTTCCTCCCCGGCGGCGGGGCCGAGATCGACGCCACCGTCCACTACCCAGTCGGCATCGCCGGCATGAAGCCGGGCAAGGCGCACACCCAGCTCATCGACGAGGTCAACGTGCTGCGCTGGACCGACACCGACTACAGCGGCATCTACCGCGTCGCGCTGTCGACCGGCCAGGAGCTGCCGTTCGCGGTCAACGTGCCGATCAGCAACGCTGACCAGAAGGGGAGCGAAAGCGACCTGGCCCGCATCGACGTGAACAAGCTGAAGGAGCTGTTCCCCAGCTGGGATCTGCAGGTCGTTCAGGACGCCCGCAACGCCCGGCTCCGCGCCGCCGGCGATGACAATTTGCAGCAGCTCGAACGAGCGCCGGTCGGGCCGACCATCGCCAACCTCGCGCTGCTGCTCGCGCTGTTCCTGGTGTTCGCCGAGGTGATGCTCGCCTGGCAGTTCGGGCACTACACCACGTCGGACGGCACGACGGCGCCGATGTCGGAAGGCTGGCTTGTGCCGCTCCTCGTCGCGGGTTCCTTCGCCGCCGTCTTCACGCTTGGCGCGGCGATCCTGCTGCACGCGGCGCAGACGGGGGACTTCCTCGGCTTCTTCCCCGACTTCGTCCGTTCCTGGGCGGAAGGCCTGTTCGGCGTGCCGCCGCCGCCGCCGGGCGAGGGGACGCATTGGCAGCTCGAGAACCACTCGTACCTGTTCGGCCTGGGCAACGAGCGCTGGTGGGCCGGCTTCCTGTCGCTCACCAGCGTCGTGCTGGTCGTCTTCATCTACCGCGCCGAAGGGCCGACCGTGTCGTTCCTCTACAAGCTCGTGCTGGCTGGCCTGCGCATCTTTCTGGTGCTGCTGATGCTGCATGTGCTGCTGCCCCGCATCGACCTGAGCTTCGACCGGCAGGGCTGGCCCGACCTGGTGCTGCTGATCGACAACACGCGAAGCATGGGCGAACCCGACACCTACCAGGACGAGAAGACGCGCAACCGCGTGAAGACGCTCAGCGACATCGTCCGCAAGGACCTGGAGGAGAAGCTGCCGCAGCGGCTGGTGAAGCTGCAGGCGGAGCTGGCCAGCAAGCAGGCGCTCGGCGAGAAGAACCCCGACGCGAAGCTCGAAGCCGAGCTGGTCGGGCAGCGCTTGGCGTACTGGCAGAAGCAGCAGGAGCTGCTGGGCAACGGCAAGTGGCGACCGAGTCGCTTGCAGCTCGTCCAGGCGATGCTCGCCCAGCCGGAGCCTGATTGGCTCAAGACGATGCTCAACAAGCATCAGACGAAGATCCACGTCTTCACGCTCGACGCCCAGGGACGCGCGGTCAAGCTCACCGACGAGAAGGGGGCGGCCGCCGGCGAGATCCTCGACCCGGCCGACCCGACGCAGCTCGAACGCGCCCGCCAGGCAATCGCGCTGATCGAGCCGGAGGGGCGCGACAGCCGGCTGGGGACCGCGCTGCGCCAGGTGATCGACAACTACCGCGGCGCGTCGCTGTCGGCGGTGCTGATGTTCACCGACGGCGTCACGACGCGCGACGAGACGATCGCCCAGGCAGCCGAGTACGCCGGGCAGAAGGGGGTGCCGTTGTTCTTCGTCGGCCTCGGCGATGAGCACGAGATCCGCGACTTGAAGCTGCACGATCTGCAGGTCGAGGACCAGGTCTACGTCGGCGACCGCGTCGTGTTCGAGGCCCGCATCACCGGGCAGGGCTACAAGGACACCATCGTCCCCATCGTGCTGAAATTGAAGGACAAGAACGGCAAGGAGAAGGAGGTCGACCGCGAACTCGTCAAGGTCGACCCGGCTGGCAAGCCGGTCAAGTTCCGCCTGCGCCACCAGCCAGCAGAAGTTGGCAAGAAGCAGTACGTCATCGAGGTCGAAGCCCCCAAGGGAGACGGCGCCGAGAAGCCGATCTCGCCCGCCAACCTTCGCCTGGAGCGCACCATTGAGGTGGTCGACACGAAGCAGATCAAGGTGTTGTACGTCGAAGGCCAGCCGCGCTACGAGTTCCGCTACATCAAGTTCTTGATGGAGCGCGAGGCGCCGGAGGACTTGAAGAAGGGGAAGAAGAAGTCGATCGACCTGAAGGTGGT
>JAYSSW010000327.1:0-4382 GCA_043720335.1 Planctomycetia bacterium | reverse complement strand
CGTAAGCCCGCCGTGGGAATCTTCGTTCGTGCAACCTGCACGCGACTCGTGGCGAACCCACGCGTCGCTTGCGGATTTTCACGGCGGGCTTACGCCGCGCCGCTCGCCTTCCGGTGGTCGAACAGCAAGGCGATGATCCGCACGCTGGCCGATCTCTTCCAGGTTTCCCCGGGCGTGCTGGCGTCGAATCTGTGACGTGGAAAGACGGCGTTCTCGCGACTCTTTCAGCGCGGAGCGGAATTGGTACAATACGAGACTGGCAACGCCCTCCTCTTTCCTACCGATCCTGTGCCCATGCTCGCATCGCTGTCGATCTTCCTGGAATTCAACCTCCCCAACGCGACGACGTGGTTCTACTTCGCGTTCCTGCTGGCGACGGCGCTGTTCTTCAAGTTCGGCCGGCTGCTGAGCGTGCGCAACTGGGACGTGGCGACGGTGTTCCTGCTGGTGCCGGGCCTGCTCGTGGTGCAGGCGGCCCGGCCTCAGCCCCTGCCCGCGCCGCAGCTGCCGGCCACGCAGGTCGCCGTCCTCGTCGCCGGCCAGTGCGGCGCCACGCTGCCGATGCAGGCGGCGACGAACGTCGGCGTTTTCGGCGAGCGCACGCACAGCTGGCTGGAGGCGCACCGCTGGCTCTGGTTCGGCTACCTCTGGATCCTGTGCGGCACGGGCTACTTCTTCGCCCGCTGCCTGCTCGACCTCGCCCTGGTGCAGCGCCCCGCGCTGGCGCCCAACCTCAACTTCGGCGGCCTCGCCTGGCTGGCGCTGGCGCTGTTCATCTGCCTGGTCGCCGTCGCGTTCCGGCAGGCGGAGCGCAGCACGCAGGTGCCGACGCGCCCGCCGGACGGCTTGCACAGCGCCGCCTCGCCCGTGGGGACCGAGAGCGTGCCGATCACGATGGCGAAGGACTTCGCGGAGAAGTGGTTCGCGCCGCCGTGGTGGGCGATCGCGCTGACATCGGTGCTGTGCCATCTCGCGGTGGTGGTCGCGCTGATCCTGATCGGGGGCCGGCACTTCCACGACTGGGCCGCCGGCATGGCCGCCGCCACGTTCTACCTGCTGCTGCCCTACACCGGGCTGTTCGTCAGCCAGCTCCACCACGTCGCGCCGATGGCGGTCCTCCTCTGGGCGCTGGTCGCCTTCCGCTACCCGGCCATCGCCGGCGCGCTGCTCGGCGTCGCCGCGGCCACCACCTTCGCCCCCGTGCTGCTGCTGCCGCTCTGGCTCAGCTTCTACCGGGGCCGGGGCATGGGCCGCTTCCTCCTCGCTTTCCTGCTCGTCGGCGGCGCCTGCCTCACTTCGGTCGGCTTCCTCCTTTGGCTGAATGGCGACCTCGAACGCACCCTGCTGCAGACCCGCAACGACGCCGCCTGGCAGGCCTGGAAGATCCCCACGCAGGAAAGCTTCTGGACCGGCGTCCACTGGGCCTACCGCATCCCGGTCTTCATCGCCTACTTCGTCTTCGTGCTCATCACCGCGTTCTGGCCCGCGCCGAAGAATTTGGGCCACGTCATCGCCTTGTCCGCTGCGGTCCTCGTCGGCATCCAGTTCTGGTACGGCGACCAGGGGGGCGTCTACGTCCTGTGGTACGTCCCGCTGCTGCTGCTGCTCGCCTTCCGCCCGAACCTGCACCTCTGCCTCCCCGACCCCGACCCGCCCGGCGACGGCTGGATCAAGCGGCTCGCGAAACACGCACTGCGCAAGGTGCGCGCCCGCTTCGCGCGCGAAGAGCCGGCTTTGCGCGGTTGACTCGTCCTTTCCCCTGCGGCATCCGATTTGCCTGTTGCATGCTGTACGCCTCTCGCAAACAAAGAGAGTGACGTCGCAACATCCTTGCAGGAGCCAACGATGAAGCCGGAAGCCAGCAAATCAACCGACGAAGGCCGTGAGCAGTTGATCGCGGACCTGAACGCCGACCTTGCCCGCGAGTACCAGGCGATCATCGCCTATGTCGTCTACTCGCAGATGCTGAAGGGTCCGGAGTACATGGCCATCGCGAAGGAGCTGGAGGTCCACGCGGTGGAGGAGCTGCAGCACGCGCTCATCATCGCGAAGCAGATCGACTACCTGGGGGGCACGCCGGTGACGAAGCCGGAGCCGGTGAAGATGTCGGAGGACGCGCGCGACATGCTGCGCTTCGACCTGGAGAGCGAAGCCGACACGATCCGCAACTACCGCAAGCGCGTGCGCCAGGCCGACGCCCTGGGCGAATACGCGCTGGCGGAGCAGCTCCGCCAGATTCTGGTGCAGGAGCAGGAGCACCTGATCGACCTGGCGACCGCGCTGGGCGAGGACGCCCCGAATCTTTCGACGAAGTAACAACGCCCCCTTTCGCAAGGAGCAGGCCATGAAAGCCACTGCCGATTTGAGCGAACGCCACTGCGCAGCGTGCAACGACGAGACGCCGCCGCTCACCGACGAGCAGGTCAAGGAGTATCTGCCGGCGGTCCCGGACTGGAAGCTGAGCGCCGATGGCAAGCGCATCCGCCGGGAGTGGAAGGTGAAGGACTTCGCGGCGGGCCTGGCGTTCTTCACGCGGGTCGGCCGGGTCGCCGAGGCGGAGGACCACCATCCCGACCTGCACCTGAGCGACTACCGCAAGGTGGCGATCGAGCTGTCGACCCACGCGATCAGCGGACTGTCGGAGAACGACTTCATCGTCGCCGCGAAGATCGACCAGCTGCCGGTGATCGTGAAGAAGTAGTGCTGGACCCGACTGTCCGCGCGAACCAAACAAGTGCGGTTACGCGCGTTTCTTGCAGAGGGTGACGCAGTTGCCTTTTTCGTTGTACTGCACCCAGCTGGTGTAGTGGCGGATGAGGAAGACGCCCCGCCCGCCGGGGCGTTCGAGGTTTTCCGGCGACAGCGGATCGGGGAGGCCGTCGGGATCGAAGCCGGGGCCTTCGTCCTCGATTTCCAGGAGGATCTGCTGCTCGTTGAGCTGGTAGCGGATCGCCACCTGTTTGCACGGATCGCTGCGGTTGCCATGCTTGATGGCGTTGACGATGGCTTCCTCCAGGGCGAGCCTCATGCCGAACTGGTCCTTTTCACAGAACCCGGCGACGCGCATCTGTTCCAGCAGGTGGTTGATGGCGCGGGGCACCTCGGCGGTGCCATGGACGCAGAGTCCTTGCGAGAGGGGAGAGTTGCCGATCATGGGGAGAGTCCAGGCTGCGCTGCCAGGGCAGGGTGCGGAAGTTAAATGTATTATGGCACACCCCCCGGAATTGCCAAGTGCAACGCGGGGGGCATCAACCCAAGCCCGATGCCCGCCAGCTATGCCTTGTCCGGCTCCGTCATCGCGCGCGGGTCGAGCGCTGCGGTCAGTTCGGCTTCCGTCACATCGGCGGGGCTGTCCTTCCTCTTCAGCGTGCCGGCCTTGATCTTCGCCAGGCACAGGTCGCGCACCGTCACGCCCGACTTGAACGCCTCCTTCGCGACGGCGGCGGCGGTGTCGTAGCCGATCAGCGGGTTCAGGCTGGTGACCATCGCCATGCTCCACTCGACCTGCTTCTTGCAGGCTTCGACGTTGGCTTCCATCTCCAACGCGCAGAAGTCGATGAACGCCTGGGTGCAGCCGGCCAGCAGTTCGACACTTTCGATGGTGGCGAGTCCCATGACGGGCATCATGATGTTCAGCTCGAACTGCCCGCCGGTGGCGCCGGAGAAGGCGACGCAATGGTCGTTGCCGAGGACGCGGGCGCAGACCTGCATCATCGATTCGCAGAGGACGGGGTTGACCTTGCCGGGCATGATGGAAGAGCCGGGCTGGCGGTCGGGGAGGATGATCTCGAAGAAGCCGCAGCGGGGGCCGGAGCCGAGCCAGCGGAGGTTGTTGGCGATGGAGAAGAGCGAGACGGCGATGGCGCGGAGCTGGCCGGAGCACTCGACGAGTCCGTCGCGGTTGGCGTTGGCCTCGAAGTGGTTCTTGGCTTCGACGAAGGGGACGCCGGTTTCGTTGGCGAGCACAGCGGCGACGCTGGCGCCGAACTTGGGGTGGGTGTTGATGCCGGTGCCGACCGCCGTGCCGCCGGCGGGGAGTTCGAGGACCGCGTGCAGCGCTCGTTTCGCACGATCAACCGAAAGTTCGACCTGCCGGGCGTAGCCGCTGAACTCCTGGCCGAGCCGGATCGGCGTGGCGTCGGCGAGGTGGGTGCGTCCGATCTTGATGATGTCGTCCCACTGCATCGCCTTGTCGCCCAGAACCTTCAAAAATCGCTCGAGGGCGGGGACCAGCTCCTTGGCGATGGCCTGGCCGCCGGCGACGTGGATCGCAGTGGGGAACATGTCGTTGGTCGACTGTCCCATGTTCACGTGGTCGTTGGGGTGGATCGACTTCTTCTTGTCGAAGCGGTCGCCGCCGATGAGTTCGATGGCGCGGTTGC
>JAYSSW010000326.1:0-9156 GCA_043720335.1 Planctomycetia bacterium | reverse complement strand
CCCGCCTCCATCCCGGACGGCACCTCCAACACCATCCTGATCGGTGAGCAGCTGCCCGGACGGAACGACCACCTGCAGGCCAACCGCTGGTGGCACTTCAACGCTGGCATTGCCCACTCCACCACCATCACCCCCATCAACTTCCTCACCCCCGAGATGCTTAACAACCCCGCCCAGCCCTGCAACGTCGCGAACAACTGGAACCGCTCGTGGGGCTTCGGCTCGCGCCACACCGGCGGCGCCAACTTCTCCTTCGCCGACGGCAGCATCCGCTTCCTCTCCCAGTCCATCGACCACCGCAGCTACAACCTGCTCGGCGGACGCAACGACGGACAAGTCCCGACCCAGTACGAATAGAACCTGCCCGACCCGACACGCTTGACCAACCTTGACGGAAAGGCCGGCCCATTTCGAGCCGGCCTTTCCTTTCCACACGCAACCGGGAGCAAAGGACCGTCCCATGAACCGCAGACCTCTCGCCCTTGGCCTCCTCGCCCTCAGCTCGCTCGTCTGCCTCGCCGCAGGGTGCGGCAGCAGCGCCCCCGCCACCGTCGCCGTCTCCGGCTTGCTCAAGTTCGAGGACGGCAAGCCGGTCAGCGGCGCCTCCCTCCGCTTCGTCAACACTGCGGGCGGCCGCGAAGCCGTCGGCAACACCGGCAAGGACGGAGCCTTCAACCTCTCGACCTTCAACACCGGCGACGGAGCCGTCGTCGGCGAGTACACCATCGTCGTCACCAAAATCGCCTCCAGCTTCGACGGATCCGCAGCCGACAACACGGCCAAATCCCCCGACGACATGATCAACATGCTCAAGAAGGGACCGCTCGGCGGCGCCCCCAAGAAGGTCGAGGATCCCGTCCCCGCCGTCTACAGCGATCCCAAGACCAGCCCCCTCAAGGCGAAGATCGACGCCGCCACGTCGAGCCTCAACCTTGTGCTGAAGCGAAGCTAGTTTTTTCCCGCGCATGCTTTCGACGCATCCCCAGCCTCTCCTGGGGATGTTTCCGTTTCAAGGGCACGCCATGCCGCCTCCGCGCAACCGCGTTCTGCTGCTCGGCGCCGCCGCCGCCTGCCTGCTCGCCCTCGCGGGCTGGTGGGCCTGGACCGTCTTCCTGCCCAGCCACCACTTCCGCCAGGGCAAGCTCGCGATCGCGCGCGCAAGCTACGCCGAGGCGGAGCAGGCCGCCAGCGAGCTCGAAGCGAACAAGCACCTCGGCCACGCGGCGCTGCTGCGCGGCGAAGTCCTCGTCCTCACCGGGCGCTACGCCGAGGCGCTGCCGCTGCTTGACGGCGTCCGCCTCGACGGCCCGCTCCAGCTCGAAGCCGTGGCGCTCGTCGGCCGCTGCCTGCTGGAGCTGGGCGATCTCCACGAGGCCGAGCGCACCTTCGAGTACCTGCTGACCAAGAACCCGGACGCCATCGACGCCCACCGCGGCCTGGCGGCGATCCACTACGACCGGGCGGCCTACGCGCGGGCGGCGCAGCACTGCGAAGCGTGGGCCAAGCTCGACCCCGCCGACGGGCGCCCCCACCGCATGCGCGGGCTGATGAACAAGGAGCTGCGGCACGACCTCGAAGCGGTCGCCGACTACCGCCAGGCCCTGGCCCGCAGCCTCAAGGAGACCACCCGCGCGGAGGTGCTGCTGGAGCTGGCGGAGACGCATCTCAAGCAGGCCGACTACGCCGCTTCGCTGGAGACGCTGGCTTCGCTGGCGCCTTCGCACGAGAAGGACGCCAAGGCCGACCTGCTGCGTGGCGAAGCGCTGCGCGGGCTGGGGCGCAACGACGAGGCGCAGGCGAGCATCGAGCGCGCCCTGGCCGCCGAGCCTGCCAGCCCGCGCGCGCTGTTCCTGCGCGGCCGGCTGTGGCTCGACGCCCGCCAGCCGGACAAGGCCCTGCCCCTGCTGCAGAAGGCGGCCAAGCTCGCCCCGCTCGACCACGAGTGCCGGTACGCGCTGGGCCAGGCCCACACGCAGCTCGGCCAAACGAAGGAGGCCGCCGCCGAGTTCGCCGAGGTGCTCCGCATCCAAAGCGTCCTCGACGATCTCGCCAACACGACCAAGCGGGTTCTGGGCGGCACCGCCGACCCCGCGCTGCACCTGCGCATGGCCGAGCTGTACGACCAGATGGCCATGCCGCACGAGTCGGCCCGCCACCGCCAGAGCGCCCTGCTGCTGAAGCAGCGCGGCGCCAGCCCGTGACGTGCATCCGCTTCGACTGGCACTTCCTCGCCCGCCGGGTGGGCCTCCTTCGTCGATCCACCCTACGACGCATCGCCTCTCAAGTTGACAGGCTTGTCACACAACGATCCCTCGCCTTGGCGTGGCCGCAACGTGAAGACGCTGCCGCCGATCTCGCCCTGGAGCGGGATGCTGTGCAGTTCGCCGGCGTTCCACGGGTGGAGCTGGTCGTCGTAGTGCGGGCTGCCGGGGTGGCCCGACGTGCTGGCGACCTCGGTCGCCCACAGGCGCTGCTGCGGGTCGGCGAGGTCGGCGACCATGCGGTAGCCTGTCCCCAGCCATGAGCGATGACGTGCGTCGGTCGTGCCCGCGCAGACGGTGACACCGTCGCCGCTGACAGGAAGGCCGGTGCGGTCCATCAATTCGCCCAGGTCGCCGATCCCCGACAGGAAGTGCGGCTGCAAGATGTCGTGGATGCGGCCCCAGGCCCAGCCCGCCATGTCGTCGCCGAGTTTCGCCGACAACTCGTCGAGGGTGGCGACGAACGCTTGGCGGGTCGCCATCGCGCGCGGCGTGCGCTGGAACCAGCCGCTCGTGTCGCCATGCAGCAGCCGCTGCGCGATCCCCTTGGCGTGGTCGGCGACGAGCGCGACCTGCTCCGGCGGAAATCGCTCCGCGACGACCGCTTTCGCCCAATGGACGAAGAAGACGTTGAAGATCGCCGCCGGCGCCGAGTCGGCGTCGATGCAGCGATTCCAGCTGTCGAGCAATGCGACCGCACGCCGAATGCGCGGATCAGCGTCATCGTGTAACAATGCGACCAGCGCCGGCACGCACAACGCAGCCCGGCCCGAATGCACATCCAGTTGCAGCAAGCGCGACTCGTCGAGCGACCACGTCGGCTTGCCTTCGATCTGCTCGCGCAGCCGTTTCGCGCGGTAGCCCGCGTTCCAGCGGCCATAGAGCGGATACGCGAAGTCGGGCGGGGCGAGGCGGTTGTTGGCGGTGACGGCGTAGCCGCGCGCGGGATTCTTCAGGTGCGGCATGGCGTCGTACGGGATGACGCCGGTCCATTCGTGCGTTGGATCCCAGCCGGGGCGGTAGCCGCGCTCCTCGACGCGCCGCTGCGGGACGCGGCCGACCGCTTGCAGTCCGATGTTGCCCTCGACGTCGGCGAAGACGAGATTGAAGGTCGGCACCAGCCAGGGGCGGCCCGCCTCGCGGAACTCGTCACAGCTGCGGGCGCGGCTCATGGCGATGGTCGCGGCCAGCCAGCCGCACGGCTCGGCGCCGAGCCAGCGCAGCGACACCGGCCCCGTGTGCCTTGTTGCAACTGGCAGCAGTTCGTCGATGATCGGCCCGTGTCGCGACGACCGCACCACCTTGCGGATCGCTTCGCCGCCTTTCACCGTGATGACCTCCTCGCGCTCCGTCGCTGGCTCCCAGCGGCCGTCGAAGAGGAAGCAGCCGGGATGCGCGGGGTCGGTTTTCTCCTGGTAGAGATCGCGTTGCGAGCAGATGTTGTTGGTGATGCCCCAGGCGACGCGCTCGTTGCGGCCGATCATGACGCCGGGCATCCCGGCGAGGGCGGCGCCGGCGACGTTGAACGAGCCGCCGTGCAGCCGGATTTCGTGCCAGATCGAGACGGCGTAGTACGGGATGTGCGGGTCGTTGGCGACGAGCGGCTTGCCGGTTTTAGTGCGATTGCCGTCGAGGACCCAGTTGTTGCTGCCGAGCGCTTCGTCGCCGCTGCTGACGGCGTGTCCCACGTCGTGCGGCGTTGTCGCCGGATATTCGCCGGGGTGGAGGATGCTTTCGTCGTCCGCTTCGCCGAGCGTGAAGTCGCGGAAGAGCGGGCCGTCGCCGAGCGTCCGCTTCGCCAGTTCGGGGACGGCGATGACGGGGAGCCGGCCTGTCAGGTACCAGCGGAACTCGCTGATGATCGCCAGGCTGTCGGTCGGCAGCCACGGAGTGGGCCGATAGCCGAGCAGGTCGAACTCGATCGGCAGGCACGCCAGGCTTTGCTCGCGCAGCGCGTTGATGCCGTCGCAGTACGCCGACAGATGGGCCTGCACGTCGGCGGGGAGCGACTGCCATTCGCGCTCGGCGATCTGCGACAGGCCGACGGTGCGGTGCAGCACGTCGGACTCGACGCTGCCGGGGCCGAGGATTTCCGCGAGCTGCCCGCGCGCTTTGCGTCGCAGGGTGTCGAGCTGGAACAGGCGATCTTGCGCGGTGGCGTAGCCGAAGCCGAAGAACAGGTCGTGGTCGTTGTCGGCGTGGATGTGCGGCACACCCCAGTTGTCGCGTTCGATGCGCACCGTGCCGCGCAGCCCCGCGACTTGCTGCGAACCCTCTGCCGCAGGCACGCGACGCTGGCATTCGCTGCGCCACCAATCGTCGAACTGTGTGCGCGTGATTTCGACAGCCGTGCAAATCGCGTCGATGCGTTCGCCGGCGCCCAGTCGTTTCAGCAGGTCATCGGAGGAGAAGTTCATCGCGGGGTCAGCTCCTCGCGCAGACGTTGGATGAGTGTGGCTGTGCGGGCGTCGTTGAGGTGAAGCGGGTTGAGCATCAGCTTGCCGTCGTGCAGGGCGCCGTGCCCGACCTGCACCGGCGGTTTCCCCTGTCGCAGCGAACGGCAGACCGCCAGCGCGTCGCGGCCGAGCGTTTTTTCATCGATCGCGACTTCGAGCGTCGGCACGCTCTGCCCGTCGCCGGGTACATGCAGTCGGCAGCACACCGGCAGCCCGTTAAGCGAGTCAGCGATCTGCTCCAGCCAGCTTCGCATCGTGGCCAGCTCCGCGTCGTAGGCGCCGCTTGTGAAGCGTTGCAGGGCGGTCAGCAAAGCGGCGATCTGCTCCTTCGACACCTTCAGAGCCCGGCCGATGCCGTGGCGCGGGATGCCGCCGAGCTTCGCCTTGTCGATGAAATCGGCGGGGGGATCCCAGAGTTCGTAATGATCGTCGAGGTCGAGCATCTGCACGGCGGCGGAGCCGATCAGGTCTCGGCGGCCGCACAGGATGCCGGTCGCCTGCGGGCCGCGGATCGCCTTGCCGCCGCTGAACGCGACCAGGTCAACGCCCGTCGCAAGGATGTCGCGCAGGTTGGATCGCGGCGGCACCTCGCCGGCGGCGTCGACCAGCACCGGCAGCCCGTGCCGATGCGCCCGCTGCACCACCTCCGCGAGCGGCGGCCGCGCGGCCTTGTCGAAGACGTAGAACACGCCGGCGACCTCCGGGCTGAACGCCGCTTCGTACTCCCACGCCTCGACGCGCCGCACGCCCGCCCCGGAAACGATCTCGTGGTAGCCGACTTCGACGAACTTCGCGCCAGCGGCACGCACCGCGTGGTCGTAGCCGTTGCGGTGCTCGCGCGCAACCACAAAATGGTGCGGGAAGCCGTCGCACTGCGGCAGCTTCTCGATGCGGGCCAGGTCGTAGCGTGCGAGGATCGCTGCTGCGCCGAGCATCAGCCCCGCCGCCGCCCCGCTCGTCACCAGCCCCGCTTCCGCTCCGGTCACGTCGGCGATGATGCGCGACGCCGCCGCCTGCAGCGCGTCGAGCGGCACGCAGTCGCGCGCCGCAGCAACAAACGCTTGCAGCACCGCGTCCGGCATCGGCGCGCCCCCCAGCCGTGTCACCGACCCCGACACGTTGATGATCGGCTCCAAGCCCCATTGCTCGTAGATGCTCATGCCCGCTCTCGATGGCCCCCGGTTTCGCGGACGCATCGTAACCGTGAACGAGGCGACGAGCGAAGGAAAATCCGCGCGGCGATCAGGAAACCAGCAACCTGCATCCGAGAGGCACGCGGGGCCTCGTCAATACGTCGCGCGGCCGCCGGAGATGTCGCAGCAGTGGCCGGTCGTGAAGCTCGCCTCGTTGCTGGCGAGGAAGTGGACCATCGCGGCCACTTCCTCGGGCCTGCCGGGGCGGCCCATCGGGATCTTCGACAGCATGTAGTCGATGGTCGCCTGCGGCAGGCCGTCGAGGATCGGCGTGGCGATGACGGCCGGCGCGATCGAGTTGACGGTGATGTCGCCGTGGCCGACCAGTTCCTTGGCCAGCGACTTGGTGAAGGCGATCACCGCCGCCTTGCTGGCGGAGTACGGTCCGAGGGTCGGGTTGCCTTCCTTGCCAGCGATGGAGGCGATGTTGACGATGCGTCCGAACCTGCGTTCGCGCATGCCGTTGACGACCGCCTTGCAGCAGAGGAACGGGCCGACGACGTTGACCGACAGGACGCTTTCCATGTCGAACTGGGTCAGCTCCCAGAGCTTGCCCGCCTTGCCGGTGATGCCGGCGTTGTTGACGAGGATGTCGATGGGGCCGAGCTGGTGCGCGGCGTCCTCGACGGCGGTCTCCACGTCGGCTTCGATGGTCACGTCGCCGGCGACCGCCGCCCCGCCGATGGCGATGGCGACGCGCTGGGCCAGGGCGGCGTCGCGGTCGAAGACGGCCACCTTGGCGCCCGCCGCAGCGAGCCGCCGGCAGATCGCCTCGCCGATCCCCTGCCCGCCGCCGGTCACCAGCGCGACCCGTCCCGCCAGTGAAAAGAACGTGTCCTGAGCCATTTCCGCTGCCTCCCCGCGCGAACCTGATGATCGTTTTTCGTGTCCCTTGATGATCCAGATAGAATGGGATTGTATGAAAATCGTCGTCCTGGAAGCGAACGCCCTGCACCTCGGCTACCTCGGCTGCTACGGCAACGACTGGGTCGCCACGCCCAACCTCGACCGCCTCGCCTCCGAGGGCGCCGTCTTCGACGCCCACATCGCCGACCAGCCGGATCTATCGCTCGAAACACCCTGGGCCGATCGCAGCGTCGCCACGGGCAGCTACGCTTGGCGGAAGTCGCGTCCTGAACCCGTGCTTGTGCCGACGCTATCGACGCATGCGGCGCTGACGACGTTCGCCGAGCATGTGCTGACACAGTTACAGGGGGATGCGGACTTCCTGTGGGTGCAGGGGCCGAGCCTGCTGCCGCCTTGGAAGCTGCCACGCGATCTGTTGACGGTGTACTTCGAGGACGAGACGGCCGCCGAGCCGTGGACGAATCCGCCGGTGATTGAAGCGGAGGTCGATCTCGACGATTGGCAGCATTTGCAGAACACCTACGCCGCCGTGGCGACGTGCTTCGACGCGCAGCTCGGCCGCATCCTTGATGGCATCGCGGGCGTGGCGAACGACGTGCTGCTGTGCGTGACCGCGCGGAGCGGCCTGCCGCTCGGCGAGCACCGGATGATCGGCTTGCCCCGCGCGATGCTGCACGAGGAACTGGTGCATGTGCCGCTGCTGATGCGCTGGCCGGGCCGCATCGACGCCTGCATGCGGGTGGGAAGTTTGACGCAGCCGCTCGACCTTCTGCCGACGTTCGCGGCGATCTTGGAGAAGCCCATCGCCGCGGCCGACGGCCATTCACTCTGGCCGCTGCTGACCGGCGAAGCGAATCACGTGCGAAAAAGAGCGTTCGCGTCGTTGCGGATCAGGGACGCGGAGGAATGGCTGTTGCGAAGTGAAGAGGAGGCGTTCCTGCTGCCCGCCGACGCGGCGAAGCCGGCGCAGTGGTACGCCAAGCCCGACGACCGCTGGGAGGTCAACGACCTGGCCCACCAGCAACCCGGCCGCGTCGAGGAGCTGGAACGAACGCTGCGTGCGATGATGGCGAACGAGCCGGACGGCGCGATTGTGATGGAAGACATTGCGAACGATCCGATCTCTTGACAGTCGTGCATCACGACCGGAAGATACAGCCAGGATTCCCAAGAACGGAATATTCCTCCCAAATGGCGGAACATGGCTCGCAAGATACGCGAATTGATCCGCGATTTGGAGAAGGCCGGCTTCCAGGATCGTGGGGGCAAGGGAGGCCATCGGAATTTCGAGCATTTCAAGGGGATCCGAGTAACGCTCTCCGGCAAGTCTGGCGACGACGCTAAAATCTACCAGGAACGCGAAGTGAGCCAGGCGATCGAGGAGTCGCAAACATGACCGAGTCGTCGCGCTACGTGAAAATCGTCGAATGGTCCGAGGAGGACGGCGTCTTCGTCGGCCAATGTCCCGGCGTGATCGGACCGTGCTGCCACGGGCCGGACGAGGTCGAGGTCTATCGCGAACTTTGCGAAATCGTCTCCGAATGGCTGGAGCTTCGCAGGCAGGATGGAGCGGAACTTCCCGCAGCGACGGCGGGCACTGGGATCGCACGCAAGATCGCTTGCTGAGACGACATCGCATGCCCTCGCATGGCGCGACCCGCGCGGTTTGCCCATCCCACGCCCGCTTGTCGCGTCGGCGGGCGTTTTCCTTTTGGCGGGAGCGCAACCGCCTGCTAGACTAACGGGAGAAATCCGGTTGCTCGCTTCCTCCAACGGAGAACCCACCGTGAGCGCACCCCAACTCCCAGAACCCGCTGATCGCCGCGACTTCCTGAAGGCCACCGCTGTTGTCGGCGCCGCCGCCGCCCTGGCGCACGTCCCGTTCGTGCATGCGGGCGGGGCGGACGCGGTCCTCAAGGTCGGCCTCGTCGGCTGCGGCGGGCGCGGCACCGGGGCGGCCGTCCAGGCCCTCAACGCCGACCGCAACGTCAAGCTCTGGGCCATGGGCGACTCCTTCCGCGACAAGCTCGACAGCAGCCTGCGCCAGATCCGCAGCAACGAAGCTCTCGCCCCCAAGATCGACGTCGCCGCCGAACGCCAGTTCGTCGGTTTTGATTCCTACACGCAGGTCATCAACAGCGGCGTCGACGTGGTGCTGCTCTGCTCGCCGCCGCAGTTCCGCCCGGCCCACCTCGAAGCCGCCATCCGCGCCGGCAAGCACGTCTTCTGCGAGAAGCCGATGGCCGTCGACGCCCCCGGCGTCCGCCGCGTCATCGCCCTCGAAGCCGAGGCGCGGCGCCGCAACCTGTCGGTCGTCGCCGGCTTCTGCTGGCGCTACTACGCCCCGATGCGCGAGACCGTCCGCCGCATCCACGACGG
>JAYSSW010000325.1:0-4383 GCA_043720335.1 Planctomycetia bacterium | reverse complement strand
CTAACGACGGCGGGCTTGATAGCGTTTGTCATGCTCGCGATCTTGCACGCAACTTTTTCCCTTTTCTTGTCGCACGCCACCGGCGAATCTGTTAAATTGCAGTGGTGCCTACCTGCCAACACCGCCAACCCCAGGTGGAAGCTGACCGCTTCCGCTCCTTCCGCTACGCTCTCAAACCTCCAGTTTCCATTGAGGGGGGATCCATGACGATGATCGTGCGAACTATTTCGCTTTGGCGCCGCGTGCTGCTCAGTTGCAGTCTCGTCGTTGCTGCGGCGCTGCCCGCCTGGGCCGACGTGCCGACCGATCCCGCCGCCCGGCAGAAGATCGTCGGCCAGCCGACCGGCCTCGTGGTGCTCCCCGCCAAGATCACGCTGTCCGGCCCGCGCAGCACGGCGCAGATCGTCGTCAACGGCCTGTACGCCGACGGCAAGACGCGCGACCTCACCCAGTTCGCCGACATCGCCATCGAAGGCGACGCCGTCTCTCTCGATTCCGACCGCTTCCTCACCGCGAACAAGAACGGCGCCGCCCAGCTTGTGATTCGCGCCGGCGGGCAGACGACGAAGGTTCCCGTCGTCGTCGAAGACCTCGACAAGCCCAACCCGGTCAGCTTCCGCAACGAAGTCATCGCCGCCCTCAACGTCGGCGGCTGCAACAGCGGCGCCTGCCACGGCACCCCCAGCGGCAAGAACGGCTTCAAGCTCAGCCTGCGCGGCTACGACCCCTCCAGCGACTTCGTCCAGCTCACCCGCGACGTGCTCGGCCGTCGCACCGACAAGCTCAACCCCGACGCCAGCCTGCTCCTCATCAAAAGCCTCGGCCGCGTCGCCCACGAAGGCGGCGCCCGCTTCCCCGCCAGCGGTGTTGCGGCCCAAGCGATCCGCACCTGGCTCGCCGACGGCATGCCCGACGACGACGCCAAGCTCGCCACCCTCAAGAAGATCGACGTCCTCCCCGGCAGCCGCGTCCTCAACGAGCCGTCGCGCTACCAGCAGCTCGCCGTGCAGGGGCACTTCAGCGACGGCAAGGCGAAGGACGTGACCCGCCTGACCGTCTTCTCGTCGAGCGACCCGGCCATCGCCTCCGTCAACGCCAACGGCCTCGTCGAGTTCCAGCAGTCGGGCGAGGTCGCCATCCTCTGCCGCTTCCTCGAAGAACTGGTCCCGGTCCGCCTCACCTATCTCGAACCGAAGGTCGGCTTCAAGTGGAGCAACCCGCCGGAGAGCAACTACGTCGACAAGCACGTCTTCGCCAAGCTGAAGCTGCTCAACATCCAGCCGTCCGAGGTTTGCAGCGACCAGGAGTACATCCGTCGCGCCTACCTCGACGTGTGCGGCGTGCTGCCTGCCCCGGAGGAAGTCTCGAAGTTCCTCGCCAGCAAGGAAACGAACAAGCGGGCCAAGCTCGTCGATGAACTGCTGGAGCGCCCCGAGTACGCCGACTTCTGGGCGATGAAGTGGTCCGACGTGTTCCGCTCGACCCGCAAGTCGATCCAGGTGAAGGGGACGCACGTCTTCCAGAAATGGATCCACGACCACATCGACAAGAACACCCCGCTCGACCAGGTCGTGTACGAGGTCATCACCTCGGGCGGCAGCACCTTCGCCAACCCCGCCGCCAACTACTATCGCGTGTCGCGCGACCCGACGACGCTAGCCGAGACCACCGCGCAGTTGTTCTTCGGCATCCGCATGCAGTGCGCCAAGTGCCACAACCACCCATTCGAGCGCTGGACGCAGGACGACTACTACAGCATGGCCGCGTTCTTCGCACGGGTGAAGAACAAGACCGACCCGGTCGACGGCGGCGACCCGAAGAAGAAGGACGGCGCCGAGTACGTCTACGTCGAGCGCACCGGCGAGGTGACGCAGCCCCGCACCGGCAAGGCGATGCCGCCGAAGTTCATGGGGGGCATCGTCGCCGACATCGCCCCGGGCAAGGACCGCCGCGAGTCGCTGGGCAAGTGGATGTCCGCCGCCGAGAACCCGTTCGTCCCCAAGTCGCTCGTCAACCGCATCTGGTTCCACCTGGTCGGCAAGGGGATCGTCGATCCCGTCGACGACTTCCGCGACAGCAACCCCTCCGCCAACGACGACCTGCTCGCCGCCTTGGCCAAGGACTTCACCGACAAGAAGTTCGACGTGAAGCACCTGATCCGCACCATCATGAACTCGCGGACTTATCAACTCAGTGCCCAGACGAACGACTTCAACAAGGACGACAACAAGTACTTCTCGCACGCCGTGACGAAGCTGCACACGGCCGAGCAACTTTTTGACGCGCTGTGCTACGTGACCGAGGTGCCGGAGAAGTTCGCTGGCATGCCGCTGGGGACACGGGCGGCTCAGCTGCCCGACGGCGAGACGAACCACCCGTTCCTCAAGACGTTCGGCCAGCCGGCCCGCGAGCTGGCCTGCGAGTGCGAGCGCGAGAGCGACAGCAATCTCGCCCAGGCCCTGCAGCTCATCAACGGCCCGGCGGTGAACGACCGCCTGCGCAATCCCGCCAACCGCGTCGGCCGCCTGATCGCCGCCAAGAAGACCGACCGCGAGATCCTCGGCGAGCTGTTCCTGGTGACGCTGTCGCGCCAGCCGAACGAGTCCGAGACGCAGGCGATGCTCCAGCACGTCACCGCCGCGATGGACAAGCGCCGCGCCTGGGAGGACGTGCACTGGGCGCTCATCAACTCGAAGGAGTTCCTGTTCCGGCATTGATCGCCGCGAACGATTGACACGCGATAGGAAAAAGCGAAGGCGGCCCGTTTCGGGGCCGCCTTCTTCGTTGTCCAACTTCCATAGATCAGGCCGCTCAGGCGCTGCGGGACAGGCCGGTCAGGATCTCGACGCTGTCGTCGATGTACGAGCTGAAGATCGCGTCCGCACCGGCCTGCAGGTCGAACGTGGCCCGATCAAGGCCCGCCCCGCCGACCAGCGTGAGGAAGATCGACGCGCTGAGGTCGACCGTGATGATCGAGCTGGGCGGGTTGATGGTCACGCCCAGCCGGTCGTCGCCGGCGCCCTGGTTGATGTTCAGCCCAATGTTGGCGTTCCGATCGATGTTCCCGACGAATTTCAGGCCCATCGCGTCGTTGCCGGCCCCGCCATCGATGCGCACGTTGAGGTCGGAGTCCATCCCGATCTCCCCGACCTGAAGCAGAAGCAGGTCGTTGCCGTCTCCGAGATTGAGGTTGAGCAAAGCCGTGGCGGGGGCGGCGACCGTGCCGATGTCGCCGAGCTGGAGCCGGACCGTGTCGGAGCCGGCCCCGGCGTTGACCTTCAGGTTCAGCAGCGCGTCCGTGGCCAGGCCGCGGATCGCGGACAGGCCAAGGGAGTCGGTGTCGGCGCCCAGGTCGAGGTTGACCCGGGCGGTGGCGCGGGTGCCGATGGCGCCCAGGACGACGGTTGCCCGGTCGTTGTCGGTCCCGAGTTTCACGTTCAAGTTCAGGTTGGCGTTCGCCGCCAGGCCACTGGACACGAACCGGAGTTTGTCATTGCCGGCTCCAAGGTCGGCAGTGACGTTGAGGGTGGCGCTGGGCGCCACCACGCCATCGACACCGACGTTCAGGTAGTCCTGTCCGGCACCCGTGGTGACACTGAGGCTGACATTGGTGTCGAGAGTCGCGTCGAGCGACAGGTTGTTGTCGCCCTCGCCAAGGTTGGCGACGATGGACGTGACGCTGTTGAACGTCTGGGTGGTCGGCGTCGGGTTGATGTTGTCGAACTTGGTGACGGAGAACGAGTCGGTGCCAACGGCCCGGATGGCGACGTCGTCGGAGGCGGCGTCTCCGGTGATCGTGAGGACGCCTCCGACCAGGACGGCCGTGGCGCTCGGAGTGCTGCGGTCTTCCAACATCTCGAAACGCGGGGACCAACGGGAGGCGCGGCGGATCAGATTCGAACGCATTGCAGAATCCTCAGGTGTGTTGAGAAAGAGATACGACACTGCTGCTTGGCCGAAGCATTGACACGGAAACGGCTCTCTGCCCCCTGTTCGAGCCTTCAATAAGAGGCGAATGACAGGCGAGAAAACGAAAGTGGCAATGTGGCGTGGAGAATGTCGGTTCATCCCGCCCGCCCAAGTCAGCAGTCGAAAAGGTAAAGCAACTCGCGCGCCAATGGTTTACAGAGGTTGTCGATTGGGCAGAATATGACGGCGAGGAATCGAATCACCGTGGAGGCGGACGGCAGGTGTGCTAGTGCGATGATTTTCAACACCCCATGAGGCAGTGGAAAACCCCCCTGTTGAGAATTCCAGTTCTCAACCATCCCGGAGCAGTTCGCCATGGTCGCTTGTTCAAAAATCTCCAGGTTGACGAAGTGAATTTTCGAGGAAGCGTTCATTTCGGCCGAGGTCAACAAAGTGGGCTGATTGCTTGTGATA
>JAYSSW010000324.1:0-4385 GCA_043720335.1 Planctomycetia bacterium | reverse complement strand
ACGCTTGGAACGAAAATGGTCGCATGGCGTCGTGTCCGCGCTCGCCGTAGGCGAACGGCTAAACGAGCGTTGTTTACTTCGGAAAGGAACCGCGTCATGGCCGAGATGACGATTCGACTGCGGATCGACCCGAACACGGGGAAGAAGGACATCGTGGTGAGTTTGGAGTCGGACGCCGACTCGCTGCCGCACGAGCACGAGCAGGCGCACCGGGCATTGGTGGAGAAGCTGATCGCCGGGGGCGCGGTGAAGGCGACGGAGCTGGGGCAGCTGGTGATCGAGCGTCTGGAGCCGGGGCGGAAGCCGGGCGCCACGCCCGACGCGGAAGGCGACAGCGAGCGGACGGCCCAGCAGCAAGGACATTGACCCGTGCACCTGCATTTCCCCACGTCCGAATCGCTGCGGCTGGCCCTCACGACCGGCGTCGTCCCGGAGGCGGTGCGCTTGGCGGCCGCGCGGTTCGGCGTCGCGGCCGACGGCTCGCTCTGGGTGCTCCCCGAAACGCCGCTCGCCAAAGCGATAATGAGCGGGCTGCGCAAGCTCGGCGTGAAGTCGGCGGCGAAATGCCCCGTCGAACTATCGTTGGACGCAGCATCTTGGCCGCAGATGCTGCCGCTCGCGAAAGATCCACGCGGCGCGCAGGTCGGCGACAAGACGCCGGTTCTGTTCGAGCTGTCGGGCGAAGATTCACTCACCCAGGTCGTCGGCGAAATCTTGCGGCTCGGCAATGACCGCCAAAGCTACCGCTGGATCGAGGACGGCGACGACACGAAAGCGCTGCTGCGCGTGATCGGGCCGCCGTACTATTCGCTGCTGCTCGCGCTCGACCGCGACGGCGAGCCGGGGGCGCCGGTGGCGTACCGCGAGGCGGCGCCGCGTGTCTGGACGCAGCTCGGCTGGACGCATCCGCTCGCGGACCATCTGCGGCCTCCGCCCGGTCAACTGTTGCTGTGCCGGCCGCCGCATCGATGGTGTTATGTTCCTGAAGCGAAGTTCCACGACATCTACGACGTGATCGACTTCGCGCTGCCGCATGCACCGCAGACGTGGCGCGACACGAAGCTGGAGCAGCGCATCGCGGTGCCGCTGCGGCTGACGCGCGGCGGCGTTTCGGAAGGCGCCGAGCTTTGGCTGCTCCGCGAGGACGGCATCGCGCAGCTCGAAGAGATGGTCCGCCACGCCGACGACCAGCTGCTCGCCCGCCTCGCCTTCGCGGTCGCCGACCACGACGGCCAGCGCGTTGTCATCCTGCGTGCCAGGCCGTCGAAGCTCGCCCCGCCGGTGCTGGTGCTCGACGGGCTGGCGCTGCGGCCTTACCTGCGCCTGCCGAACCTGTTCCTGCCGGTCGGCGCGAGGCTGCACCCGCCGCTGCGCCGCGACGCCGTCGTGAAGCTGCTCGCCCATGACGCCGCCAACATCACCTGGCTGCGTCCGCACGACGGCGGCTCGTTCACGCCGGAAAGCGTCCCCGACGACGCATTCCGCCCGCTGTCGCAGTGGATCGACTATCTGTTCGACCACGAGGCGAAAGCCCTCACGACCTGGACGAAGTCGATGACGTTCGACTTCGAGTCGTTCGTCTGCAACGAGCGCGGCGAGGAGAAGGAGAAGCCGAAACCCCCGCCGAAGCCGCCGAAGAAGGCGAAGCCGACGGCCAGCACGGACGAGAACGCGGAAGCCGACGAGGAGCGTGCCCGGGCGAAGCGGGCGCGCAAGCTCGATCCGTATGTCGAGTGGACAACGGCGCCGCCGAGCGAAATCGAAACGACGCTGCGCGAGCGCGAGCGACAATTTCAAGAACTGACGACGCCGCTCGACGACCCGCAGCGTCAGGAGCTGTGGCGTGCGATGGCGCAGCTCGGCGGGGCGCTCGGGCAGCAGGGGGACGCCGCCATCTGCTGGAGCAACGGGCTTTGGGAGGATCGCTCGCCACAGCCCGAATGGCCGCAGGCGTGGTATCGCCAGGAGGCGAAGCAGCCGGCGACCCAGCCCCCGA
The DNA here is from genome assembly GCA_043720335.1 of Planctomycetia bacterium. GTDB lineage: Bacteria > Planctomycetota > Planctomycetia > Gemmatales > Gemmataceae > JAYSSW01. Next base: position 2,389 of record JAYSSW010000324.1, on the reverse strand, counting down.
CCGCGACGGAGATGGTGCGGCAGGCGGCGGCGGAGACGCCGACCCACGGCAGCCTGCGCAAGCTGGCAGCGTACCTGCAATGGGCCGCAGCGAGTCAGCCTCCCGCCGACCTGAAGCCGAACCTGCCGAAGCTGCAGCAGCACCTCGAACGCCACGAGCATTTCCTCGGCGTGCGTGCGGCGTGGCTCGCCTGGCATGCGCTGCATCGGCTTTCCGGCGGCGACGTGCTCGCCCTGGCGCGCGCGCGAGATCGATTGCTCGAACGGCTCCACCTGCACGGCCTCGCGGTCGACCTCGACCTGCCGCTGTTCCTGCGCACGCGCGGCGACTCGGCCAGCCAGCGCGTGCGGCTGATCCGCGAGCACGCGGTTCGCATCCATCGGCTGGTGCAGGAGTGGGCCAAGACCGGGCCGAGCCTCGACAACCGCGCCCAGACGCCCGCGTACATCGACCTCGTCTTCGCCTACGGCATGGCGCGGCTGGGGGACACGGCGGAATGCCATCGCCTGCTCGCCCAGGCCGACGCCGCCCTCGCCAACCGCGACGACGTGCACGAGTGGCTGCGCGAGGCGTTCCAGTTCCGCGTCCGCCGCGCTCTTGAAGGCCGCCCCGGCGCCGAACGCCTGCCCGACGAGTTGCTGGCCCGGCTCGAAACGATGGAGTCGCCAGCTTACTTGAAGCACATGGAGAAGGACGAGCTGGACAAGGTGAAGCAGCAGCTCCGCCTGGAGCGCTACAAGATCGACCGCATCCGCGCCGCGTCGCGCATCATCGAGCCGCACGAGAAGGTCGAGCCTTACCGCCGCTGGCACGGCCACTACGCCGACGAGCTGAGTCAATCCTTGGCGACGCTTACCGACGTGAACGACCGGGGCGAGCTGGTCGAGCGTCTCCAAAAACTACTGTCGGGCAAGCAGAAATTCAAAGGCTCGGCCAACGCGGAGCCTCGCATCCTGCTGACGGCGATGGAGCTGGCCCCCCGGCTCGGCGAGGCGTTCGCCGGCGGGCTGCTCGACCGCGTGCCGGCCGTGCTGCAGGGCATGAAGGACCCGGTCGTGCGCTCGCTGGTGCTGGAGAAGGGGCTGTTCCTCGCCGCCCACTTCGACCGGGCCGGCGACGTGCAGGCCTTCGTCGATCGCTTCCATGAGCTGCTGGAACCGGGCGCCAAGGACACGCCGCCGGTCGAAAATCTCGTCGGTTTGCTCAGCCAGTCGGTGCGCGGCCTGCGCAAGCTGGGCCGCCGCGACGAGGTTGGCGCCCTGCTCGACCGCATGGAATCGCTGCTGCGAAGCGATCCTGCATTGCAGGACCCGAAGGCGTCCGCCATCCCGCGTGGCAAGTCACTGGCGCTGCTGCTGAAGTTGGCCGAGGGGAAATTCTTCTTCGGCCAGGAGGAGCAGGCGCGCGCGATTCTCGACCAGGTGCGCGAGACGCTGCTGCAGCGCGAATTGATTGCTGCGGGGGGCGCCTCCAGCGTGTCGGCGCTGCCGCAGAAGGAGGTGGCGTGCGCGTATTTGTCGGCGCTCGGCCAGGCGCCGATGGAACTGGCGCTGGCCCGCGTGATGGAGCTGTTCCGCCGCCTGGAGGGGATCAGCGACTCGTTCACGACCAGCTCGCACTACTCGCTGTCGCGGCTGGAGGTGGCGGAGTCGGTGGTGCTGGCCCTGGCGAGCGACGATTTCGCGATGGACCGCGACGCCCGCCGCTGGCTCGACGACGACGAGTTCCTCGTCCGCCGTCGCATCCACCGCGACGTGCGCGAAGCGATGGGGGCGTAGGGGGAATCGCAGAAACTGTGCGATGGGGTGGAGGCTGCGATTGAGTGTAGCTTTTCAAGCCAAGTGGGCAATCCTCGCCAAGTCGCTTTGCACTAACCGCTATTTGAGCCAAGACCTGCCGACATTGTGCATGCATGGAATTCTGCTAAAATGCCTTTGGCCGCTGAACACTAACCAAGGAGTGAATTCCGATGTCTCTCGACAACGTGAAGCAATTTCAACGAATTGGCTTTCAGATTGCTCGATTTTCAGACAAGGCGATTGTTGACAAAATCGACGCCCTCGCCAAAGATGGCGGATACAAAATTGAATCGTCTAACTTCCGATTCTTGTTCTCTGATCAACCTGCCGATTTCAAAAACGGACAACAAGACGAGAAACTTGAAAAGCTACTTGAGATCGAAGCGATCTCAACTCACACGATTCGCTTCGGATTGAGCGGATCGATGACTGTCGTCATTGAGCGAGACTGGGATGCATCAAACAGAAAATTGATCAACAATCAAGACACATTATTACGCCGGCTCGAAATCTGCTCTATAATGCTATTATGGTCCACATCGCCCGACAACTCCTTCGCCCTATTGGAGGCGAGTCATGCCGATCTCATT
>JAYSSW010000323.1:0-4392 GCA_043720335.1 Planctomycetia bacterium | reverse complement strand
GCCATTACAGCCTTCGGATTGCAGATTTCCGTGCCCGGACACGATCTGACGAAAGCCAGAGCTGGCCGTTTTTGATTTTTTCACACGCTCTCAGGGTTAGTGGAATCCGGGATCGCCCAACCGCGAGAAAGCGCGAGATGGCGGGCCGTTCGTGTGGTGCGCATCGCGGAACGTGTCACGCCGCCTGCTGCGTGCTGCCCGACGCGGGCTGCTCGGCGAGCTTGGCTTGCATCAGGTTCAGCAGGTCGCCGACGTTGACGAGCGTTTCGAGGTCCTGCTGGCTGAGGCGGATGCGGAAGCGGCGCTCCACGCTCGACACGGTGCTGACCAGGTCGACGGAGTCGAGGCCCAGTTCCTCGCGCAGGTTGTTGCCGTCGTCGAGGTTGTCGAACTTCTGGCCGGTTTCGTTCTCAAGGATCTCGGCAAGCGCTTGCCGGATCTGGCTGCGGTCGAACATGATGGTCGTTCCCTTCCTTGACGCGAGTCGTACATCCGTCCTGGATGCGAAGATTGGAGCCGCAATGGAGCATTTTTCGCGCTTTGACGCAAGATCGCTTACCGGCGGATCGCGATGAGTTCGACGATGGTCTGCTGGCCCTGCTCGACGAACTCCTGGCGGACGAGGCGGTGGAACTCGTCGAACCAGAGGTCGACCGGGCTGGCGATCCCCTTGACGCGGAAGTGGTAGCACTTCTTGAGGTCGGCGCCGACCTTCTTCTGTTCGGTTCCGACCAGTTCGAGGGTGCCGACCATCTCCTTGCCGGTGTCGACTTCGAGGACGGCGATTTCCTTGCCGTGGAAGCGTGCGTCGGCGAGCTTCCAGTAGCTGCTGGTCCAGGCGTCGGCGCGGACGGGGCGTTCCTGGCCGTTGACGCGGAGGCGGAGCTGGGCGTTGTTGTCGACGGCGACGTTGACCTCGGTCTGCTTGCCGTTCTCGACGCCGACGGTCTTCATGCCGACGAGCTTGCCGTTCTTCCACCATTCCTGGGTTTCGAGCTTGAGGGCGTACTTGATGAGGATCTGGTTGACTTTGACATCGAGGGAGGCGGCCATGTAGGTGGAGCCGTCGTCCTGGACGACCATGGTGATGCGCGACGAGCCGGCCTGCTTGCCGTTGACGAAGACGGCGTAGTCGCGGTGCTCGGTGTCGGTCGCGCGGGCGGCGCCGGCGCAGCATGCGAAGGCCAGGACGGCCAGGAAGAGTTGACAAGCGGGGCTGCGGCTTGCGGGTGCGAGCATGGATTCGACTCCTTCGAGAAAGGGGAACAGCCCGGCCAGCGGGCCGGCCTCCTCGTTCGAGCGGCGGACCATAGCGTATGCCGCGCGAAACGCCAAGACGAAATTGGAAGGCGGGGAATGGCAACCACGAAGGAGCACGAGGGGACACCAAGAAAAGGCGGGAGAAGTATCTTGCTCTGTTGAACGACTTTCGATGGATGGAGCGCGCGACGACCGGGAGGGTGACAGGCTCCTGCCGAGCCGCGAACCGCGCGGCGATGCAATGTTGGACCTGCGCTCATGCGTCCCGTGCTCCGGCGCTGCCCGGCTCGGCACGAGCCTCGCCCTCCCGGCGCCTCGCCCCCAGGATTCATCAACGGAAGTTTGGCGGAGCAGGAGCCGCAGCGCCGCGATTGACAATGGCGTGTCGCGTTGCGAAAATAGCGTCACACCGTAGGCACGTCCCATCCCGACCTTCCAGGCGAGCAGCATCATGGCCGAGATCAAGCCGATCACTTGTCCCGAATGCGAGAAGCGGTTCAAGCCGAAGACCGACGTGCGCGGCAAGAAGATCAAGTGCCCGTTCTGCCAGGCGGGGTTCGTCGTCCCGAAGGACGAGGCGGCCAAGGAGGAGAAGAAGGCCGAGACCGCCGTCAAAGCCGCCGCGCCGGCCGGGGCCGCCATCGGGTTCGCCGACGACGACGAGGACGACGGCAAGGGGGAGTACGGCGCCACCAACGTCGACCTCGCCCCGCGCTGCCCCAACTGCGCCGAGGAGATGGTCGACGAGAACGCCACCGTCTGCCTGCACTGCGGCTACAACACGGTCGAACGAACCTGGGGCCAGACCCAGAAGACCGTCAGCGCCACCGGCGGCGAGCGCTTCCTGCACCTGTTGCCGGGAATCGGGACGGTCTTTTTCATCTGCACCGTGATCGTCAGCCTGCTGATCTACTGCTTCTACCTGCCCGCCTGGGTCGCGGGATCGTGGATGGAGATGTTCGACCACGAGTCGATGCGCATGTGGGCCACGCTCATCTCGATGAGCCTGCTGTGGGGGTCGGGCTTCTACTGCTACAAGAAGTTCATCCTGGAACCGAAGCCCGCCGAGATGAAGAAGGACTGACGCGGCGAAATTCGTCATCGCAGCTGCGGGAATATCACGTCTCACGCGCCGGCCCCGCGGCCTATCGGCAGCGGGCTTGCCGGTCGATACACTAGAGGAAACCCACCCAGCACCCCCTCCTCCTGAACCGACGGCACCTCTCATGGAACCGCAGCTCTTCGACTCCCTGCAGCAGACCTTGCAGTCGGCCGGCCCCGCCGCCGCCATCGACCGGCTGTGCGTGGAACTCACCCAGCGCAAGGACTACGCCGGCCTCTTCTACGCCCTGCTCATGAAGAAGCGCCACGAGCTGGGCGTCTCCCCCGTCCCGACCGGCAGCAACCAGGACCTGCCCCCCGCCCTCCAGGTCGCGTTCGAGGACGGCATCCGCTTCGCCGCCCAGACCGTCGGCAAGCACTATCTCGACGAAGGCAACATCCCGCAGGCCTGGCCCTACTACCGCATGCTCGGCGAGACCGCGCCGGTCGCCGAGGCGCTCGCCAAGACCGAGCCGGGCGAAGGCGAGGACTGCCAGCCGCTCATCGACATCGCGCTGCACCAGGGCGTGCTGCCGCTCAAAGGTTTTGACTGGGTGCTGAAGCGCTACGGGCTGTGCAGCGCGATCACGATGATGGGGGGCGAGCTGCCGCTGCCGCTGGAGACGCGGAACGCCTGCGTTCAGAAGCTGATCCGCACACTGCACCATGAACTGGTCGAACGCCTGAAAGCCGAGATCGAACGCCAGCAGGGTTTCGCCCCGACCGGCACGACCGTCCGCGAACTCATCGAAGGCCGCGACTGGCTGTTCGCCGACGACTTCTACCACATCGACCTTTCGCATCTCAATTCGACGGTCCAGATGGCGATGCAGCTCGACCACTGCGAAGAACTGCAACTGGTCCGCGACATGTGCGCGTACGGCAAGAGGCTGTCGCCCCGCTTCCGCTACCAGTCGGAGCCGCCGTTCGAGAACCAGTACGCCGACTACGACGTGTTCCTGTCGATCCTCACGGGCGAGAACGTCGAGGAGGGCTTGGCCCACTTCCGCGACAAGGTCGCCAAGAACGACCCGCGCGAGGCCGGCACCTATTCGGCCGAGATCTTCGTCAACCTGCTGATGCGCCTGGGCCGGCCGGAGGAGGCGCTGCAGATCGTCCGCCAGTACCTCGCCCCCCTCGGCGACCTGCGGCTGTCGTGCCCAAGCCTCATCGAACTGTGCCAGCAGACGCAGCGCTACGACGTGCTGGCCGAGACTTCGCGCGAGCAGGGCAACCTCGTTAACTTCGTCGCCGGCCTGATCGCGTCACGTCCTGCGTAGGAATTTCGGAACCACGAAGGATCACGAAGAAAGACAACGCGGCAACTCACAGCGCCGTGCCCAGCGTGCGGGCGGCGTCGACCTCGCTGGCGTGCAGGGCCAGGATCCACTGGCGCAGCTCCTCCAGGTGGCGACGCGTGTCGACCGGCGACATCGGGAACTCGTGCATCTCGTCGCTCAGCGCCTTCAGCTTCGCGCTGGCGTCGGCGCTGGCTTTCGCCCCCTTTTCGCCTTTGACGAAGTACGCCTCCATGCGCTTGCGGAGCAGGTCCTTCGCCTGCCGGAATACCTTCACCTCGCTTGGCAGGACGGCGTCGGCCAGCTCCGACCACTGCGCCGCCAGCACGCGGTACTTCGCCGCCGCCTGGGCCAGCTTCGGATTCTTGGTGAGCAGGCTCGCTTCCGCGAGGAAGTCGGCGTAGAAGCCGCGGCTCAAGCCGCCCCCCGCGTCGGCGAGTTCAACCGAGACATGCACGTCCTTCAGCGCCTGGTACAGCAGCGAGCCTTGGTAGATTTTCAGCCAGCCGTCCTTGGCCTTGTCGTTGGCGACGCACTTGGCCCACATCTCGAAGCCGGGCAGCGAGAAGGTCTTCATCTGGCCCGCTTCCAGTTCCTGCACCGTGGCGCGGACCGCCTGGCGGATCGCGTCCGGCATCGTCACGGGCTTGATCGGCGCGGGGGTGAACGTCAGCGTGCGGTTCTTGTGCGTGCAGACGTTGTTGCGGGCTTCCGCGAGTTCGTCGAACGTCAT
>JAYSSW010000322.1:0-2003 GCA_043720335.1 Planctomycetia bacterium | reverse complement strand
ACCTCGACCGTCGTGCCGCGCTGGCCGCCGGCGGGGAAGAGGCCGTCGGCCACGGGTGGCGCGGCGCCGGCGGGCATGGCGGGCGCCAGCGCGACAAGCAGCGCCAGCCAACGGAGAGGTTGCATCGTCGTGTTCCTGCGGGATTAACCTTGGTGAAGCTGGCGACCCGCCTGTATTCTGGCTTGTGTGGGCGGATCGTCTGCACCAACACGATAACATGCTCCATGGTGTCATCCCAATGAATCTCGTTCGCCACGTCTTCCTCGTGTTCGGCGGATTCCTGCTGCTGACGCGCTTGCCGGCCCAGTCGCCGGAGCCGGCGCCGACGCGAGTCGGCAAGGTCAGCGGGTTCATGCAGCACCTGCAATGGTCGCCCGATGGCAGGAAGTTCCTTTTCACCCGCGTGCAGCCGGGCAAGATGGGGCTGTGGACGATGAACGTCGACGGCAGCGAGTTGACGCAACTGCTGCCGAAAGCGCCGATGCCTCAGTTCGACGGGAACTGGTCGCCCGACGGCAAGCAGATCCTCTTCGTCTACGACGTGCTCCAGGGCACCGACGGCAAGCTGCAGCTCGACCTGATGAATCCCGACGGCAGCGGGCAGAAAAACCTTCTCCCCCACAAGGGGCCTTTCGAGGAGTCGCCGCGCTGGTCGCCCGATGGCAAGTCGATCGCCTGGGTCAGCACCCGCAGCAAGAACCAGGACATCTGGCTCATGGACGCCGACGGCAAGAAACAAAAAACGCTCACCAACGACCTCGCCATCGACAACGCGCCCGCCTGGTCGCCCGATGGCAAGCGCATCGCTTTCAGCAGTGCCCGCTCGGGCAACTTCGACCTTTGGTCCATGAACGCCGACGGCTCGGACCAGAAACGCCTCACCTCGCACCCGACGATGGACACCTGGCCCGTCTGGTCCCCCGACGGCAGGACCATCGCCTTCACCGCCAACCGCGACGGCAACTATGAGATCTACCTCATGGACGCCGACGGATCGAACCCGCGCAACTTCAGCCGCAACCCCGGCCAGGACCACTTCGCCGCCTGGTCGCCCGACGGCAGGCGCCTCGCCTGGATCTCCAACCGCAACGGCGCCTACGCCGTCTCCATCGCCGACGTGAAGTGAGCCGGCACGCTTGCGGCGAACCGGCGATTCACGCACAATGATCCTGCCGCGTTCGCGGCGAGATTCGTGTCACCACGTCACCAGCACCGAGGAAACCACCATGCGTCGAAACAGCATCGTCCTGGCGTCCCTGCTCCTGATCCTTCCCCTCGCCCTCGTCGCCGGCGAAGCGGGCAAGCTGCGCGAGATCGACATCAAGGGGGTCAAGCTTGGCATGTCTCGCGGCAAGGTCACCGAGCCGACCGTCATCGCCAACGCGGAAGACCTGGCCAAGTCGCCCATCCTGGGCGCAATCGAGGAGAAGGTGAAAAAGGAAGTCGACTTCACCAAGGAGAAGCTCGTCCTGTTCGCGTGGGCCGGGTCGGGCGGCGACAAGCTCAGCGCCGCTCTCAAAGACAAGACCGTCACCTTCACCCACACCCCCGGCCTGACGCGCGACCTGCGTGCGCACGCCCACCTCTTCGCCGTCCCCAAGGACGCCGAGGTCAAGGTCGAGAAGGCCGGGCAGTAAGCGAACGGACCTGACTCACGCAAAGCGACCCGGCCTCGCGCGAGGCCGGGTCGCTTTTTTGGTCTCGTTCAAGAAGCGCCGCCAAGAACCTTGCCGACCGATTTCTCGACTTCGCGCAGCCAATGACCGACCACTTTCGATTTCACGTCATCCGGGGAAAGATAGTCGGAGAAGCTGGAATACTCGCCTCTTCTCTTTGCGCTCTTTGCGCCTTTGCGAGAAATCCTTTTTCACTCGAATTTAGCTCGCTTGCGGGCGATTGAATTATTTCAACGGCCCGCGACAGGGCTAGGAGTGCGTCGATTCGCGGTAGCGGCGTTCCAGGTCGGCCAGGAGGAGCGGGCGTTTCTTCTTCGAGCGAGCCTT
>JAYSSW010000321.1:0-2004 GCA_043720335.1 Planctomycetia bacterium | reverse complement strand
GGGGTGCGCCGCCGAGCCGCACATGTACAAATGGCGGATCGGCGTGCGGTAGTTGCTGTAGCCGACCACGGGGCGGAACGTGAACAGCTGGTGCAGGTGCATCGCCCCGTGGAAGATGTTGCCCCCGGTAAGCCCGAACTCGCGTTCCAGGTCGAGGGGCGAGATGACCTGGTGGCCCAGGATCGACTGCTTGAAGTTCGGGGCGTACTGGTTCACGATCTCGAAGCAGCGCTGGGCGAACTTCTCCTTGGTCGGCTCGTCCCAGACGCCGTCCTTCAGCTTGTACGGCGCGTACTGCACGAACATTGACATCAGGTGCTTGCCCGGCGGCGCGATCGACGGATCGACCGACGTGGGCATGGTGCACTCGATGACCGGGTTCTCGGACGGCCTGCCGTACTTGGCGTCGTCGTAGGCGCGCTCGATGTAGTCCTGGTCGGGGACGAGGTGCTGCGTGCCGTGGTGCTGCGGGCCGACGCCGGGGTTCGGCATGCACGAGTAGTGCGGGGCTTCCGACAGGGCGACGTTGATCTTCACTGCGGCGCTGTCGTAGCTGATCCGCTTGACGGCCGTCACGAAGTCGGCGGGCAGCTCCTTCGGGTCGAGCATCTTCTCGAACGTGAGGTGCGGATCAACGCCGCTGGCGACCTTCGCTGCGGTGAACTCCTCGCCGGTCCTGAGGGCGACGCCTGCGACCGCGCCGTCGCGGACGATGATCTTGGCGACGTCGGAGTTGAGGCGGATGTCGACGCCCATGTCCTTGGCCGCTTTGGCGAGGGCCTGGGTCAGACCCCCCATGCCGCCGCGGACGTAGGCCCAGACCCCCTTCTTGCCGTTGGTCTCGCCCATGACGTGGTGGAACAGGACGTAAGCGGTGCCGGGCATCGAAGGCGAGGCGAAGGCGCCGATGATGGCGTCGGTGGCGAGCGTGGCTTTCAGCTCCTCCGACTCGAACCAGCGGTCGAGGATCGGGCGGGCGGCGCCGGTGAGGATCTCGACCGCCTCCCCCATCGCCGAGCCCATCTTCTTGAACTTGAGGGCGAGCTGCAGCATGCTCCACATCCCGCTGATGCCGGGGTTCAGCACGTTGGGCGGCGTCATCAGCAGCGTCGGCTCGACGACGGCGGCCACGCGCTCCAGCATCGCCTCGTACTTCGGGTAGTTCTCGGCGTCCTTCCTGCTGAACTTGGCGATCTGCTCCAGGTTCATCTTCGCGTCGGGGCCGAGCATCAGGTAGCGGCCATCGAGGAACGGCGAGAACGACGACGGGTTGCGTTCGACGAGGTCGAAGCCGTATTCTTTGAGCTTCAAATCGCGGACGATTTCGGGGCGGAACAGGCTGTTGACGTAGGCGCAGGTGGAGACCTTGTATCCGGTCAGGCCGGGGAAGTTGTTCTCCTCGGTGACGCAGGCGCCGCCGACGATGTAGCGTCGTTCGAGAACGAGCACCTTGTACTTGGCGCGGGCGAGGTAGCACGCCGTCACGAGTCCGTTGTGCCCGCCGCCGATGATGATGGCATCGTACTTGTTGGCCATGTTGGGTCCTGTCCTGAACGAAGGGGTGAGCTGAACGCGTCACACGCTTAACGTATTATTAGGGCCGTGTCGCGAGAATGCTTGGCGCGGGCAAAATTCGCCGCGTCGCTGCATCGCCGCGATTTCACTTGCCCCGCGTCGGCGCGGCAGGGTATGAATGACGGCGACGAAAACGCGCCGACCAAAGACGGGGAACCCCATGCTGCGAATCGCCACCGAACTGCTGCTGACCACCCTGCTCTGCCTGAGCGGGGCCGCCCTAAGCGGCGAGAAGAAGAAGCCCGACGACCCGACGCCGCGCATCGAGGCGATCCTGGAATTGTTCGTCAAGGAGTTCGTCGCGATCACGCCGGGCAAGGGGATGTTCCCCGCCGGCTTCGCGATGGGATCCGAGAAGATCGGCGACGAAAGCGAACGCCCCGTCGTGTCGGTCACCTTCAAGCACTCGTTCGCGATGGCGAAGGTCGA
>JAYSSW010000320.1:0-4398 GCA_043720335.1 Planctomycetia bacterium | reverse complement strand
TTCGGGCTCAGGTTTCTTCCAGCAGTCGCGTTCGGTTCCCCTGAGCCCGAAGCGCCAAGCGAGGCCGTCCCGCGCGACGATGCCAAGCCGCGCCGTCTCCCGTTCGCCGATGCGCAGCGAGCAGCGGCTCTCGCTGCGCGAGTCGCCGATCCCGCATTTGCGTCGTCGCGCGTGCTGCCTCGCTGGCGCTTCGGGCTCAGGAGCCGGGGAAACGAGGAGGCGATCCTGGTCGTCGCGCGGTTTCGCCAACGATTGAGCCGTCCTGCCTGCCTTGGAAATCGCCATGCGTTGCTTGGCCGCGTGGGGCGGGTACAATGACTCCTCCGCCCGTGATTCTCCAACCCAAGGCCACGATGTTCCGCACCATCCCTTCCCGCTTCGCCGTCGCGCTCGCCGTCTGCGTCGTCATCGCCCTCGGCATGGCCAGCGTGTCGCGCAGTGGCGCCGGGGCGAAGGCGAAAGACACGAAAGCGCTGGCGGAACTCGACAAGCGATTCAAGACGACCGTGCAGCCGTTCGTCGAGCGCTACTGCGTGTCGTGCCACGGCGCCAAGAAGCAGGAAGCGTCGCTCGACCTGAGCATTGACAACAGCGTGTCACACGTCGTCAGGAACATCGGCGCCTGGGAACAGGTGCTGGAGCGGGTGCACGACAAGGAGATGCCGCCGGCCAAGGCGAAGGCCCAGCCGAAAGCCGACGAGCGCGACGCCGTCGTCGCCTGGATCCGCGACCTGCGCCAGCACGAAGCCAACCGAAGCGCCGGCGACCCCGGCGTCGTGCTGGCCCGGCGGCTGAGCAACGCCGAGGTCGACGCCACCCTCCGCGACCTGACCGGCGTCGACATCCGCCCCACCCGCGAGTTCCCCGTCGATCCCGCCAACCAGGCCGGCTTCGACAACACCGGCGAATCGCTCACCATGTCGCCGGCCCTGCTCAGGAAGTATCTCCCAGCCGCCCGGCATGTCGCCGACCACATCGTCTTCGCGCCGCACGGCTTCGTCTTCGCGCCGTACCCGGTCGTCGCCGAGACCGACCGCGACAAGTACTGCGTGCAGCGCATCGTCGATTTCTACCAGCGGCACGAAGTCGATCTCGCCGACTACCTGCAAGCGGCGTGGAAGCATCGCTTCCGCGTCCACCTGAATCGCGGCGGCGCCACGCTGGCCGACTTCGCGGCCGAGGCGAAGCTGAACCCGAAGTATCTCGCGCTGGTGCATGAATCACTGTCCGACGAGGAGCACGCCGGGCCGATGGCGGCGCTGCAGAGCGTGTGGCAAGCGTTCCCGACGCCGAAGGAATCGAAGGACGACGCGCGCGGTGATTCTCTGGCGATGCGCGATCTGGTCACGCGGCTGCGGAAGCAGATCAAGCCCGACATCAAGAAGATCAGCGTCAACGGCATGTCGTCGGGAGCACAGCCGATCGTGCTGTGGCGCAACGCCCAGGTCGCCGCCAAGCACCGCAGCTACAGCGGTGATGTCGCCGCCGACCTGAAGAAGCTCAGCGAACAACTCAAAGGCAAGGAAGAACGGCTGAAACGCCATTTCGACGGCAAGGACGGCGACGCGGCGAAGAAGTCGCTGGTTCGGTTCTGCGACACGTTCCCCGACACGTTCGTCGTCGTCGATCGGGGGCCGTATTTTTCGCCGAACCAGGCCAACTCGGGGCGCCCGCTCACCGCCGGCTTCCATCTCATGCAGGGCTACTTCCGCGACGACGCGCCGCTGTGCGATCTCATCCTCACGGACGCTGAAAAGCGCGAACTCGACGGGCTGTGGCACGAGCTGAACTTCGTCGCCCTGGCGCCGATGCGGCAGTACGCCGACTTCATCTTCTTCGAGCGCGCCGAGCCGCCCCGCTTCATGTTCGAGGCCGAGTTCGACTTCGCCCGCTCCGAGGACAAGGACTGCGTCTCTGAAGCCAAGATGGACAAGCTCGCCAAGTTGTACGTCGCCAAGGCCGTGAAGCGAGGCGCCAAGGGAGAAGCTTTGGAAGCGGTCGAAGGGTTCTTCCAGAGCATGTCGGCGGAGATCCGCACGATCGAGCGCGGCCGGCTCGCCGCCGAGCCGAGCCACCTCGACGCGCTGGTGGCGTTCGCCGGCCTCGCCTACCGCCGGCCTTTGTCGAAGGCGGAAGCGGACGACCTGCGCGCGTTCTACCGGCAGTTGCGTGCGAAGGACGATCCGGGCCACGAGGAGGCGCTGCGCGACGTGGTCGCCAGCGTGCTGGTGTCGCCGAACTTCTGCTTCCGCTACCACCGCGCCGACCCGGGCGCAGCGGCGACGGCGCTCACCGACCTTGAGCTGGCGAGCCGGCTCAGCTACTTCCTCTGGTCGAGCATGCCCGATGTTCAACTCATGGCGCTCGCCTCGCAAGGCAAGCTGCGCGATCCGAAAGTCCTTCTCGCTCAGGCGCAGCGGATGCTGCGCGACCCGAAGGTTCGCGGCCTGGCGACCGAGTTCGCGGGCAACTGGCTCGACATCCGCCGCTTCGAGGAGCACAACGCCGTCGACCGCCAGCGTTTCCCCACCTTCACGAACGAGCTGCGGCTGGCGATGTTCGAGGAGCCGATCCGCTACTTCGTCGACGTGGCCCAGCGCGACCGCTCGGTGCTCGACTTCCTGCACGGCAAGGACACGTTCGTGAACCCGCTGCTGGCGAAGCACTACGGCATGCCGGCGCCGAAGGGGAAGGACGAGTGGCGCCACGTCGACGACGCCGACCGCTACGGGCGCGGCGGGCTGCTGCCGATGGCGGTGTTCCTGACGAAGAACGCGCCGGGCCTGCGGACCAGCCCGGTGAAGCGAGGCTACTGGGTGGTGCGGCGGGTGCTGGGCGAGACGATCCCGCCGCCGCCCGCGACGGTGCCGGAGCTGCCGAAGGACGAGTCGAAGCTGGGCGAGCTGACGTTGCCGCAGGTGCTGGCGCGTCACCGGGACGACGCGGCGTGCGCGGGCTGCCACAAGCGTTTCGACGCGGTCGGCGTGGTGTTCGAGGACTACGGCCCGATCGGCGAGCTGCGCAAGAAGGACCTGGGGGGCCGCCCGGTGCAGAACGCCGCCCCGTTCCCCGACGGCAAGGAGCGAACCGGCCTGGCGGGCCTGCGCGAGTATTTGAAGGAGAAGCGGCAGACCGACTTCACCGACAACCTGTGTCGCAAGCTGCTGTCGTACGCCCTGGGCCGCGGCCTGCAGCTCTCCGACCAGCAAACCGTGGACGCGATGAAGACGAAGCTAGCGAACGAGGATTATCGCTTCGGCAGCCTGGTCGAAGCCATCATCGCCAGCCCGCAGTTCCTGCAGAAACGCGGACGGGAGTATGCGGAGTAGGGGGAGGGGATTGGTTAGGAATCAGAGGCCAAGCACAATTTCTTCACCGCTCGTCGCAGTTCGCAGTCGATCGCTTCGTTGCGCAGTGCCTTGGCCGTTCGTGATAGGTCGCGCGGAGGGCAGCTCGGCATTCCGCTGGGACCAACTCCCACACCACGTTGCGATCCGTGCCTTCTAGCGCCCGCAGAACCTCATCCCACATGACAGCCGGGCAGATGACGCCCCGATTGCACAGCCGGACAGCACGCTAATGATTTCGGTGTCGTCCATGCAAGCAATCCTTACCACTGAAAGAAATCACTCAGATGTAAAGAAGTAACGACTTGCTTGAAACCTGCAGAAACCAATTAAGCTAACACAAATACCCGACCGCAATCCTGACTCAATGAAGGTGGTCAGGCCGCCTTTTTCTTTGGCACAAACCGTGATGCGTTCTACACGTTATTTTTTTCCAGCCAATCCACAGCCTCGCACATAGCTGATGACGCAACGCTCCAAAGCTCGGAATACGAGTCCCAATCGAGGGCGACATTTCGTTTGAGAAAATCCAGCGAGACTTTACCGTTTGAGACTTTGTCAAAAAGGCACTCGTGCTCAAGTCGAGTCAGCTCCTCCCAATCCCCTTCCTTCAAAGGAACGGGGTATTTTCCATCCCAATAAATCGCTTCCGACAGAATCTGTAGAAGGTCAGATTGCTTTGAAGAGTACGAAACGCCAGCTTTTTCAGCCAATTTGCCGAGACTGTGCGTTTTTTCGGGCTCATTGCCATTTGCCACAACGATGGTCTTCAATAAAAGCTCAATTGACATATCGCACACCATTCGATAGACAGATGGCAAAGCTACTGACATCCTGTAGCCACTACCTAAGCCAAATTCGACGGCGATCTTGCGTGATTCCGAATTCATGCTCGCCCAAAGAACTGCTGCCCCACCTCGCAAATTATGAGCTTTGTTGAACCAGTGAATCGAGTCTCGCCTACGCTGTTCAAAAGTGTTCATAGTCACTTTCTTTCTGGCTGCGTTCATTTTCTTTGTTTACATATTACGCCGGCTCGAAAGTACATCAA
>JAYSSW010000319.1:0-4401 GCA_043720335.1 Planctomycetia bacterium | reverse complement strand
ACCGCGGCGCGACCGCCGATGTCCCCCAATCGATGGGTCCGTGCGGCCCAGCCACTTTCGGGCGTGGGCCTTCCGTTGTGGGTGGCACCTTTGAATTCGCCACTGCCGCCCACAGGCTACATTGGATGGGCGCATTCGTCGCTCTCGGACTGTACCAGGCGCGCATGGCCGAACTGCGCTCAAGAGAGGCGCGCCAAGCCGCAGCGAAGCAACCGCAAACCACGGACGAGAAAACGCAAGGCCAAGGTGACTGAACCATGAACCCGAACGAACCCGGCTTCTCCACGCGCGCGATCCATGCCGGCCAGGACGCCGACCCCGCGACCGGCGCGACCGTCGTGCCGATCTACGCCACGTCGACCTACACGCAGGCGGCGCCGGGCGACCACAAGGGCTTCGAGTACTCGCGCTCGGGCAACCCCACCCGCAAGGCGCTCGAGACGTGCCTGGCCGCCCTCGAAGGGGGCCAGCGCGGCCTCGCCTTCGCCTCGGGCCTCGCCGCCACCACGGCGGTCCTCGCGCAGCTCCGGCCCGGCGACGAGGTCGCCGCCGCCGCCGACCTGTACGGCGGCACGTTCCGGCTGCTCGAGCGCGTCTTCAAGCCGTGGGGCCTGGTCGCCCGCTACACCGACGACGCCAGCCCGGCCGGCTTCGCGAAAATCCTCTCGCCGAAGACGAAGCTCGTCTGGATCGAGACGCCGACGAACCCGCTGCTGCAGATCATCGACATCGCCGCCATCGCGGAGCTGTCGCACAAGGCGGGGGCGGCTCTCGCGGTCGACAACACCTTCGCGTCGCCGTACCTGCAGCAGCCAATCAAGCTCGGCGCCGACCTCGTCGTCCACAGCACGACGAAGTACCTCGGCGGGCACTCCGACGTGGTCGGCGGCGCGGTGATCGGCAGCAGCGAACTCGTCGGGCCGATCGCGTTCTACCAGAACGCCGCCGGCGCCGTGCCGGGGCCGTTCGACTCGTACCTGGTGCTGCGCGGCATCAAGACCCTGGCGATCCGCATGGAACGCCACTGCGCCAATGCGCGCGAACTCGCCGACTGGCTGACGAAGCAGCCGCAGGTCGAGCAGGTCTTCTTCCCCGGCCTGGCGTCGCACCCCGGCCACGCCGTCGCCAAGGCGCAGATGCGCGACTTCGGCGGCATGATCAGTTTGCGTCTCAAGGGCGGCACCCCGGCGGCGCTGAGCTTCCTCAAGAAGACGAAGCTGTTCAGCCTGGCCGAGAGTTTGGGCGGCGTCGAGTCGCTCGTCTGCCATCCCGCGACGATGACGCACGCCAGCATCCCGGTCGAGATCCGCACCGCGCGCGGCGTCGACGACGGCCTGATCCGCCTCAGCGTCGGCATCGAGGACGTGGCCGACCTGCGCGAAGACCTGCGCGCGGCGATGGGCGGTTGATCGGCGTGCGCGAATGGCGCCGCCAAGCCCCACCATGAGCGAAGCGATTGGTGGGGGTCGAACCGCGCGACGCCTCACCCCCAGGAATCGCTTCGCTCATCCTGGGGCTTGGGGGTGTTGTTCGCGCGAAAGGCGGCCCGCTGTCATCGCCGCTTCACGGCGGTGCTGCTGCCGACCGGCTTGGCGTTCCCGGCGGGAATGGCGCTGACGGGCGGCTCGTCGACGGGGATCGCGGCCGGCGCGGCGGACTCGGGGGGCTTGCGTCCGAACCAGCTCAGGAACCAGTCGAGTTCGCCGCGCGACAGGAAGGCGAAGTTCATCACGAGCATGATGAGGGCGAAGGTCTTGAGTCCCATGAGGACGCCGATCAGCCCGTGGAGCAGGAGGGCGGCAAGCAGGTAGGGTCGGCGCATCAGGGGGCGCCAGATGAGGAAGGCGTAGCCGATCTCGAAGACGAGGGTGAAGATGGCGCCGCCGGTCAGGAAGGTCTCGAAGACGAGCTGGTTGCGTCCGAGGAGTCGGAGGAGGCGGTTGTAGGCCTCGAAGTGCATCGGCGCGAACTCGTAGTTGGCGAGGACGGACCAGAGGGCGTGGCCTGACCACCAGGAGGGGCCGAGGAGCTTGGAGAGTCCGGCGATGAGGTAGATGATGCAGAGGTGGATCTGCAGCAGCCGGACCGCGACGTTGGCCGACACGGTGGGGGTCGGCTGGGGGTCGTAGGTCGCGGGGGCGATGTCGGCGTCGGCGGGCAGCGGCCTGCCCAGCAGCCGGCACCAGGCGTGGATCACGCCGGGCTTGGCGCGGCTCCACCAGGCGGCGATCAGCCGGTCGACCGACAGCGCCCCGCCGCTGGGCCCGATCATCAGGTAGGTGAGGAGGATCACCATCATCGTGTCGGCGCCGAACAGGGCGGTCGGGTTGCGGTGGATGTAGGAGAGGAAGCCGAACCAGGTGACGACCGACATGACGCGGGTGCAGAAGCCGACCATGAGGAAGAACGACGCGAGAACGACGGCGAGGTGGGCGGCCATCATGGCGCGCGGGTCGGTGACATGGAACCAGAGGGAGAAGGCGGTCATGCCGCGCGTGTAGAGCATGCGCGGGTCGGCGCCGTTCTTCTCCATGTACTGCGCGACCGCCTGCTCCTCCTCCTCCGTTTCCGGGTAGGCGGGAGGGGGGGCGCCCCAGCGGTCGGTGTACTTCTCCAGGTAGTCGATGTGCTTGCGCTTGGCGGCGTCGGGAGGGGCCAGCCCGAAGCGGCGCAGGTCGAAGCCGTACTTCTTGCGGTAATCGACGATGTAGGTGTCCTCGTCGTGCGTCTGCGGGTACGGCGGGATGGGGTGGACCTTGAATTCGTGGAAGTAGCGGTCGAAGTGCCCCTTCTCGAAATCGTTGGACGGCGCGGGCATCGAGGCGGACTCCTGCCCGTCGAGCGGCGGCACCATCACGGCGCGGTTGCGGACGACCTCCATGCGCAGGTTGAGGTCGTGCCAGGCGTTGGGCCCCATGAAGTCGGCCAGGTTCAGGGTGTACATCGCCAGCGTGTAGAAGGTGATGACGCCGCAGGTGAGGCGGATGAAGCCCAGCAGCGTCGGGTCGGCCGGGGTGAACCAGAACTTCTCCCAGGCCGCGAGCAGGCCCGGCGTCGGGATGGCGATCTTGGTGGACATGACCTGTTCCCATCGATTGCGGCGGCGAAGATCAGCGGACAACGAGGACGACTGGGGGGCGGCGGAGGGACGGCGCTAGTTGCCGGGCTGCACCCAGATCCAGCCCTGCTGGCCCGCGGGGCGGATCCAGGCGGGGTCGCCGGCGTGCCGCATCGCGTAGTTGCGGATCGCCGAGCGCGGGTCGTTGATGTCGTCGCGCAGGACGGGCAGCATCCAGTAGAGGAAGGGGTCGTCCTCGTCCAGCAGTTTGCCGTCCTTGTCGTACTGCCCCAGGTAGAAGGGGCGGTAGAACTCGGGGTCGCGCGCTTCGATGCCCAGGTGGACGAATGGCTGGAACGGCGGGATCACATGCACGACGCGGTAGATCTTCACCGCCTTGAACTTCAGGCCGGGCGTCTCCGGGTGGGGCGTCAGCGCGATCTTCCGCGCCACCGACGCGAGCATCACCCGCACCGACAGCGTCGGGTAGGCGTACTGCTGCAGGTGCGGGATCGCCGGGGAGAACGGCACGGGCAGCTTGGGCGCCTGCACGCCGACCACCACGCCCTGCACCGGCAGCTGCTTCACGCGGCGGTCGAAGAACGGCGCCGGGACCATCTGGCCCGAAGCGTCGAACATCGTCGCCGACGGCGTCGGCTCGCTGGGGACGAACGCCTCGGTGAAGGCCAGGTAGCGCTGGTACTCCAGCGACGTGCTGTGCTTGATGTTCCCCTTGGCGTCGACACGGGGGAGCTGGTCCCAGTAGCCGTACTCCTTGTTGTCGGCGTCGGTGTAGATGACGCGGAACCAGAGGTAGCTGGCGGGGCCGGGTTCGGGCGAGTAGAAGTGGTAGGCGTTGTTGAGGTACATGAACTCGAGGTAGGGGCGGTAGATGCGCAGCCAGACCTGCGAGATGAGCCAGGGCGTCGGCGGGGCGGCGAGGGCGGCGACCGAGATGCCGCCGAAGTGCAGCAGGATCAGCACGCTGACGACGATCTTCCGCATCCGCACCGACGCCACCGCGAGCGGCGCCGCCAGCAGGCAGAGCGCCATCGCCACGAACAGGAACATCCGCAGCGTGTCCCATTCGTCGGCATGGTCGGGGCCGCGATACAGGGTCCAGCTGGTGATGAAGCAGCACAGGGCGGAGACGACCAGCAGCGCGGCCGCCTCCTCCTCGCGCGTCACCGGGTCGTTTCCGTCCATGCGTTTCAGGGTCCGCAGCAGGGCGGCGACGCTGAGCGGCACCACCACCAGGGCGACCGCGAGGCTGTTGCCCGGCTTCCAGGGCGTGTCGCTGCGGACGAAGCTCATCGCCAGGATGGCGAGCATCCCGAGCGCCA
>JAYSSW010000318.1:0-4409 GCA_043720335.1 Planctomycetia bacterium | reverse complement strand
CTGCGCCCGTCCACCGCACCCCGCGACCAGCAGCGCTGCGAGCATCGCAATGCATCCCCAGGCCTGCTTGAACATGGTCGTTTCCTCGGTGCTGCGGGCTGGAGATCGCTTCGGCGAGCCGAGCCTCGTGAGGGGCCGGGTCATGCCGACGCCGAAGGCGAGCCGGACGGCTCGTTCATAACCCGGCCCCTCACGGGGCTTGGCTCGCCGTTGACTGCCTCGCTACTTCATCGGGTCGCTCGCCTGCTTGTCCTTCTTCTCGAAGACGGCACGGATCTCCGCCAGCGCCTCGCGGCCTCCGGGGATCGCCTGCACCCGAGTCGCCTGGGAGTACAGCTTCTTGAGCGTCTCCTCCATCTTCGGCTGGTACAGCTTCGCGAGCCGGTCCTTCTCGTCTCGCTCCGGCGGAGGCAGTGTCTCGGCCTTCTTGCGGGCGTCGATCCACGCTTCGGCGGCCTTCTTCAGCACCGGGACCGCCTCCTTGGCGCTGTCCCCGTCCTGGATCTTGAGCAGCGCGCCGGCGATGGCGTCGAGCTGGCCGAGCATCTGCTTGACCGCCTCCTCGTGCTTGGAAGGCTCGCCGGCCCGCGCGACCAGAGGCAGCGTCAGGAGCAGCAGCGATAGGGTGGCGGTCTTCATGCGGGATTCCCTGCCTGGAAAGGAAGCGAGCCGGGCTTGTCGGGCGCTTCGGGTTCCGAAGGGCATCCTAACAGGCCCGGCACGTTTCGCCAATGCTCCGCCGCGCGATTAGTTCTGCCGGCCCAGCGACTCGAACGGGCCGAGCGCCTCGACCATCTTCCTGCGCAGGTCGGCGGTCTTCTCCGGGCTGATCGAGTCGGCCTCCAGCAGCCGTTCGTTGAGTTCCTTGCCCTCGTCGAGAAGCCGCTTGTAGACGACGTTGACCTTCTCGCCGTACTTCTTGGCGCTCTCGACGCGCTCGGCCTCGGTGATGGGGTTCGACTGCAGGACATAGTCGATGCGCTGCTTGATGCGCTGCGCCGCCTCGCCGGTCTGCTTGAGGTTGACCAGCACCTTCTCGGCCTCCTTGAGATCGAAGGGGACGGGCGGCTCCTTGTCCTTGCCTTCGTTGTGCGCCTTGATGGCGTCCTTCACCTTGGTCTTGACGGCGCCGATCTCGCTGGCGGCGTTGTCGAGCAGGTTGAGGCTGGCGTTGATGAGCTCGTTGTGCGAGTCGCTGCCGCAGCCGACCAGCCAGCTGCACAGGAAAAGGACGCTCGCGGCCGACAGGGCACGTTTCATGGCGGGGACTCCTCGCTTTGGCTCCGCCGCACGGAAGGGCGGCACCTCATCCTCATAGGAGAGTCTGTTGTAGCAATCTCGCCGCGCCCCGTTCAGCCCCCTGTGCCGGCGATGCCGGTTTTTCGGCTGACGCCGCTTCAAGACGACAATCACACGGAAAGCCCAGGGACGGCGTCCCTGGGTATGCAAATCCCCAGGGACGGCTGTCCCTGGGCTTTCGTCGCATCGCCCGCGCCGCGCAGTCGGCATTGTTCGCCGCTCGGCGGTTGTGGTAGCATCGCGGCCGCATCGCGTCGTCCGCAAAGCGTCATGACGCGCACACCGTCGTTCAGGGAGGAACGTGCATGCGGGTGGCCTTGCTCTCCTACAACGCCCCGATCCACAGCGCTGTCGGCAACCAACTCGCCGAATGGCTCGCCTTCTTCGCCGAGCGCGGCGACGAAGCGCGCCTGTTCGTGCAGTCCGGCGACCGCCTCCACCCCGGCCTCGCCTCCTGCACGCAGGTCGTTGCGCAGCCGGTCGCGTCCGGCCCGGCCTGGAGCTGCTTGAAGAGCAGCGACCTCGTGCTTGTCGCCTATGCGCGGGCGTTCGCACTGATGCAGCTGCTGCCGCTGCTCGCGGGGGAAGCCGGGCCTCGCGTCGTCTTCCTGTACCACGGCGTCGAGCCGGCGGAAACCGGGGCGGCGCTGGCGCAGCGCGGGCTGGCGTGGTGCGCCGACGACGTGATCGCCGACAACAGCCTGCTCGCGGACGAACTCAGCGAAGCCACCGACTTCCCGCGCGAGCACATCGAGGAGCTGCCGCCCGACATCGAGCAACCGAACGGGCGCGGGTGTTTCGCGGCGTGCCTGGAATCGTTGCTGGCCAAGCCGCGCCGCCCCTTCCGCGACGACATCGGACTGCAGCCTCTCGGCGCCCACCCGCGCGTCGCCTGGGGAGCGCGGGCGGTGCAGGTCCCGGTGCGCGTCTTCAACTGGGGCTCGCACGCCGCCCTCGCCGACGGCCCCGGCGCGACCGTGGTGCAGGCCGAGGTGAGCGAGCTGCGCAACGGCCAGGTCCTCGCCTGCGCTGCTCCCGCCCCGCTGCCCGGCCTGCTGATGCCGGGCAGCTCGCTGGCGCTGGTCCTGTCGATCCCCGTCCCGGCGCAGCCCGGCCAGTACCGCGTCGCCCTCTGGACCGAACGCCCCGGCGCGGCGGTGACAGCCCCGTTCCGCCAGTACCTGAGCCTGGCCGTCGAAGCGCACGGCAACGTCGTCCCGGCCGGCTGCGCCTCGACCTACCTCGAAGCCGTCCAGAACGCCCTCCCCCTGGCGCGCAAGCTCCAGTGCCTTCCGAACGACTACACCGATCCCGCCGTCGGGCTGCTCGGCCGCATCAAGCGGCGCATCAAGCGCAAGCTCGTCAACACCTTCAAGTACTACTACGTCGACGTGCTGTCGCGCCAGCAGTCCCAGGTCAACACGCAGCTCGTCGCCGCCGTCCAGCAGCTCGCCGAGTGCTGCACCACGCTCGACCTCGCCGCCCGCGGCCTGCAGCGCCGCATCGACCAGCTCGAAACCCAGCTCAACGACGCAGCCCTGCCGCAGCACGACGCGGCCCCCTCGGACCCCATCCTGGAGGACGCGGCATGAAATGCCTGGTCACCGGCGCCGCCGGCTTCATCGGCTCCCACCTCTGCGAACGTCTCCTCCACCTCGGACACGAGGTCGTCGGACTCGACGCCTTCATCCCGTACTACCCGCGTGCGCTCAAGGAAGCGAACCTCGCGTCCCTTCGTTGCCAGCGCGGTTTCTCGTTCCACACGATCGACCTGCGCACCGACCCGCTCGACGCGGCGCTCAAGAGTGTCGATGCCGTCTTCCATCTCGCCGCGATGGCGGGGCTGGTCAAGAGCTGGACCGAGTTCGACCTGTACCAGAGCTGCAACCTGACCGCCACGCAACGGCTGGTGGAAGCCGTCCGCCGCGCGGGGAGCGTGCAGCGGTTCCTGTACGCGTCCACGTCGTCGGTTTACGGGCGCTACAGCTCGGGCGACGAGACGATGCCGACGAGGCCGATCTCGCCGTACGGCGTGACCAAGCTGGCGTCGGAGCACCTGTGCCGGTCGTTCGAGGACCGGGGCCTGCCGCTGGTGGTGCTGCGTTTCTTCTCGGTGTACGGGCCGCGCCAGCGTCCCGACATGGGCTACCACCGCTTCATCGCCGCGCTGCTCGAAGGGGAGCCGATCACCGTCTACGGCGACGGACAGCAGGTGCGGGGCAACACGTACATCGACGACTGCGTCAGCGCCACCGTGGCCGCGCTGCAAGCGCCGCTGGGCGAGACGTACAACATCGGCGGCGGCGAGTCGGCGTCGGTGTGGGACATCCTGGCGCGGCTGGAGAAGATCACCGGCCGCCGCTCCGTCACCGCCTTCGAGCCGGCCCGCCCCGGCGACCAGCGCTACACCTTCGCCGACACCGGCAAACTGCAGCGCCACCTGAACTGGCAGCCAAACACAACACTCGACGACGGCCTCGCCCAGCAGGTCGCCTGGCAGCGCCAGCTCGCCCAGCGCCAGGCCGCGTAGCCGCCGACCAGCGCGGACGTTTAGCCGCGACGCGCAGCGGAGCGCGGGCGACGCGCGATGGCACGAAATGAAAACCTCGCGTGGCGCCTGGTTGCCACGCGACGCCACGCATCGGAACCGTCGCGCGGCGCCCGCGCTCCGCTGCGCGTCGCGGCTAAACTTCGCACCGCCTTGCTCTCGTCAGCTCGCGATTCGAGCTGCTCGCAGCAACATCATTTCGCATTCCCGCATCCGCGCGCGGAGAAGCCCGCTTCAGTGGAAGCGGGCTTCTCGCGATTCGCTGGGACGGCTCAGTAGCCGCCCTTCTCCTTCAGGTTTTCGCCGGCGTCCTCGGCCGCTTCGTCGACGTCCTCAGCGGCACCCTTCACGTACTTCTTGACCGACTCCCCCGTTTCCTCCGCCGCTTCCTTCACGTTCTTCTTGACCGACTCCCCGGCTTCCGCCGCCGCTTCCTCCGCGGCTTCGGCGGCCTTCGCGAGCTTTTCCTTGATGCCGTCCGACATGGTGTGGCTCCTGAAAAGAAATGCGGGGTCCAGGAAGTCGCCGAGCGGAACCGCCCGGCCACGGACCCCGCACGCAT
>JAYSSW010000317.1:0-9223 GCA_043720335.1 Planctomycetia bacterium | reverse complement strand
CCCCCCCCCCCCCCCCCCCCGCATCCACGTTCAGGAACTTGTCACGTTCGGAGCGTGTTTCGATTCCTGGCCGTGGGATGCCCCCTTCCCCTCTCCCCCCAAGATCGGGGGGAGAGGGGGGCAGATCCAAGCAAGCGTCGCGATGCAGGTTGAGCAGCGCGACGCCGAAACTGCGTTCGAGGATTTCGACCGAGGCGGTGTAGCGCGGGTTGATCTCGACCGGGATCGGCACGCCGTCGCGCAGGACCGCATCGACGCCGAACAGGCCGACGAGATTGAATCGTTCGGCCAACACGTCGCCAATGCGGCGCCAGCGCGACTGCGTGACTGCGTCGAGCGGCAGCGGGCCGACGCTCCCCGCGTAGCCGAACGGGGTGGCGTGCAGCCAGGGGACGCCGACGAGCTGCTGGGTCGCGCCGAGAAAATCGGCTCGGCCCGCGTGTCCCAGGAAGATCGCGGAACACGATTCGCCGTCGAGCCGTTCTTGCAGGAAGTGCGTGCGCGGATTGAAAGGACCGCCGTGATACGCATGGATGCCCAGCCCGCCGCCGCTGCGGATCGGCTTCACGAGCCAGCGATGGTTCGGCTCCGAAATCGGCTCGAATCGCAGCGCGGGGACGGGCAGCCCCGCCGCTTGCAATGCATCGTGCCAACGACGCGGATCACGCACCTGACGCACCACGCCGGGCGGGTTGCCCCACAGCGGTCGGGGCAGCTTCGCGAGCAGATCGGGGCGGTTCTCCAGCGCCCCGGTGTAGATCGTCGGGCCTGTTTCGTTCGCGCATGCCGCGATCAGCCCGTGCGGGTAGTCGGCCATCGGCACGTCGGTCGCGGGGAAGAGCCGGGCGAGGTCGCGGTCGGCGAAGAGATCGACGCAGCGCACGTCGCGCCATCCGGCCCGCCACGCCGAATGCGCCGCCCCGCGCACGCTGGCGCCGACGAGGATTCGGCCATTTCCCTGTGGGGAATGAAGCA
The DNA here is from genome assembly GCA_043720335.1 of Planctomycetia bacterium. Lineage (GTDB taxonomy): Bacteria > Planctomycetota > Planctomycetia > Gemmatales > Gemmataceae > JAYSSW01. Next base: position 8,248 of record JAYSSW010000317.1, on the reverse strand, counting down.
AACTCTTCATCATTACAAGCGTCGCGGTTCAATAAGACCAATGGCTACATGGTGTCAACAGCAAGATAAATGCTGAGATGTGTTGCACGGCGGTGCACTCTGCCACGGACGAGATGCAACAAAAAAAACCCTGGATTCGTCACCAACACAAAGGTTGGGAGAGGAGTTGCCCAGGGACTGTTTCCAGAATCATCCTAACAGAAACAGGCGCATTTGAAGGAAGCCCTTGCGAGCATTGATCGATTTCCTGGCCTTCACCAGAATGGCGTCTGCACGATCCAAACCGACTTGGCGCGGCAGTACGCCAGCCAATCCCAGCAATGAAGGTTCCACCCGGAAGCTCGGCCACTTCACACCGTCGGCTTCACGCTCTCCAGGTGGAGCGCCAGGCTGTCGCGGAACTTCCGCAGCACCTGCTGGAGCGTCTCGGCTTCCTTCTCGTCGCGCGGGCTTTTCAGGTGGAAGTCCTGGAGCAGGTCCTGCACGAACAGCATCATCAGCGTCAGTTCGACGGGGTTGACGCCCTGGCGGAAATGCAGCGGGACCGTGTTCGCCTCGGACGCGAACGCCGAGTCGACGACCGTGTGGTCCTCGGCCGGCGGCTGCACCGGGACGGTCGCGGTCTCCTGCTGGATCAGCTTCTGCAGCACGACGAACTTCTCGTGCACACGCATGTCGATGGCCATCGTCGTCGTCTCCAAGGAGAGGGTGGGATCGCGTTCAATTCAAGGTCGAACCCATGTCGCGCAGGCGTGCCCGCAGATAGCGGGCGCGGGCGGCGTCGCGGTCGCCGCTCTCGATCTCGCCGCCGGCCAGCTTCTGCAGGTGGGCGGGCTGGGCGTGGATGAACAGTTCGTTGATGCCTTCGATGGTGAGGTCGTCGACCAGCCCCATGTGGACGCCGAGCCGGACGCGCGACAGCAACTCCATCGTCTCGTCGAGGGTCATCACCGTGGCGGAGCGGAGCGTGCCGTGGGCGCGCGAGACGCTGTCGAGCAGGCTTTGGCGGCTGTCACGGGCCAGCACCTCGCGGGCGTTGCGCTCGTAGCGGATGATCTCCGGGACGACGGCGTTCAGCTCCTTGAGGATGGCGGTCTCGCTCTTGCCGAGCGTCACCTGGTTGCTGATCTGGTAGAAGTCGCCGGCGGAGCGGCTGCCTTCGCCGTACAGGCCGCGCACGGCGAGGTTGATCTTCTGGAGGGAGCGGAAGACCTTGTCGATGTGCTTGATGAGCGAGACGGCGGGAAGGTGCATCAGCACGCTGGCGCGCATGCCGGTGCCGACGTTGGTGGGGCAGGCGGTGAGGTAGCCGAACTCCTCACTGAAGGCGTAGGCGACGCGGCTTTCGATGGCGTCGTCGAGGCGGTCGATCTCCTGCCAGGCTTCGTGCAGGGCGAGGCCGCTGCGGATGACCTGGAGTCGGAGATGGTCCTCCTCGTTGACCATGACGCTGATGGTCTCGGTCTCGCTGAGGGCGACGCCGCGGGCGCCTTCGGTGTTGGCGAGCTCGCGGCTGATGAGCTGGCGTTCGACGAGCATCTGGCGGTCGAGCAGCGGCAGGTTGGGCAGGTGGAGGTAGGCGAGGCGAGGCGAGAAGTCGAGGCCGACGACGCGGTCGCGCAGCTGGACTTCGATCTCCGCCTTCTGGTGCGGGGTCGCCCGGTTGGGGAACGGGAACGACGACAGGTTGCGGGCCAGGCGGATGCGGCTCGACAGGACGATGTCGGACTCGGGGCCGTTGCCGCGCAGCCATTCCCCGTTGGAATGGGTCAGGCTATCGAGGTTCATCCGCTGCTTCCTTCTGTCTGTTTGATTCGGTCGCGCAGGCGCGCCGCTTCCTCGTAGGCTTCGGTTTCGACCGCTTGGCGGAGCTGCTGGCGGAGCTGGCGGAGTTCGCCTTCGCGCTGGGCGTGGGCCAGAGCGTTGGGGGGCGTCTTACCCAGGTGGCGCGTGCCTCGGTGGATGCGTTCGAGCAGGGGCAGCAGCGGCTCGCGGAACGCCTCGTAGTCCTGGGGGCAGCCAAGCCGTCCCTCGGCCTTGAACTCCATGTACTTCACGCCGCAACTGGGGCAGGTGAGCCGCGACAGCGTATCGGTCGGCCCGCCGACGTGCTGCCCGATCACCGACTGCAGGATCGCGGACAGGTTCAGCTCCTGCTGCTTGACCAGTTCCTGCTTCTCGGCGCACGCGTGGCAGAGATGGACCTCGCGCTTCTTGCCGCTGAGGATCTCGGTCAGATGCACGGTTGCTGGGCTGTCACACTGCTGGCACTGCACGCGGTCCTCCTTCCTTCGGCTCGATGAGAGTTCATTGTATTTGACGCGAAGGTTCGCCGGGGCTTTTCTTGAGGCGAGCCGTGCCCCGTGAGGGGTCGGGTTGAACGGGCGAAGGGTGTTTGGGCGCCGTCAACGAACCGCTTAACCCGGCCCCTTACGGGGCACGGCTCGCCATCGCTCGCCGAAGTTCCTGCGCCTGCGGCTTCCTTTCCCACTCTCTGTCTTTCTCTGCCATTTCCTCTGCGTCTCTGCGGTTAGTTCCCCCCTCTAAGCTTCCTCCAGCGTTTTGATGCGGTCGCGGAGTTTGGCGGCCTCCTCGTACTCCTCGCGCTGGACGGCCTGCTTGAGCTGCGTGCGCAGGTGCGTCAGCTCCGATTCGAGCTTCTTGGTCTGCGGGTAGCGGCGCGGCATCTTGCCGACGTGCTTCGTCTCGCCGTGGATGTTGTCGAGGAGCGTGGTCAGCTCGGCACGGAAGGTGTCGTAGTCGTGCGGGCAGCCGAGCCGGTGCGAGTTGCGGAAGTCGATGAACTTCATGCCGCAATGGGGGCAGGCCTGCTGGGGGAACAGCCCCTCGTCGGCCTCGTTGAACGGCAGGCCGGACTTCTTGGGCGATGTTTTGTCGGTGTCCTGCATGTATTTGGGGAAGCACGATTCGCAGAGATGGACGGCGTCGAACTTCCCTTCGCCAAGGACTTCCGTGACGTGGACCGTGGCCGGGCTGGGACACCGCTGACATTTTTCCATGGCCGACTTCCCGCTCGCGAGCCTCCGCAACATGCCCTGAGCGCATTCTAACAGGGGGGGGAAGCATGTCAAGGAAACGTGCGGATCGCCATGTCAGCGCCAAGCCCCACCATGAGCAACGCGATTGGTGGGGGTCGAACCCCCAGGAATCGCTTCGCTCATCCTGGGGCTTGCGTTTGCTGTCTGCTCCTCCATCCTTCCATACCTTAACCTTCAACAACCATGGAGAGGATGCCGCGATGGCGATTGACTGGACGCCGCTGGTGGAGATGGTGCGCGAGCGGAAGCACTTCCTGATCTCGACGCACGTTCGGCCCGACCCCGACGCGCTCGGCTCGCAGCTCGGACTGGCGGCCGTCCTCGAACCGCTGGGGAAGCGCGTCGATCTCGTCATCGCCAGCGCTTGGCCTCCCCGCTACACGTTCATGGACCCGGAGCGTAGGATCACGCGCTTCGACCCGGCCGACCCGCGCTACCGCGACGCCGACGCCATCGTCATCCTCGACACCGGCACCTGGTCGCAACTCGGCGACTTCGGCGACTTCATGAAATCGTCGCCCGCCGCGAAGCTGACCATCGACCACCATCTTTCGTCCGACGACCTCGGCGGCGTCCGCCTCGCCGACACCACCGCCGAGGCGACGGGCCGGCTCATCTGCGAGGCGGCCGACGCGCTCGGCCAGCCGATCACCGCCAAGGCCGCCGGAGCGCTCTTCGCGGCGCTCGCCACCGACACCGGCTGGTTCCGCCACGCCAACACCAGCGCCGCGACCTACGCCCTCGCCGACCGGCTGACCCAGGCCGGCGCCGAGCCGACGCGGATCTACGACCAGCTCTACGAGCAGAACACCGCCGCCCGTGTCAACCTGCTGGGCGTCATCCTGTCTCGGCTGCACACGGTCGAAAACGGCAAGGTCGCCCTCACCGAAGTCCTGCGCAGCGACTACGAGGCGACCGGCGCGATCCCGTCCGACACCGAGGACGCCGTCAGTTGGACGCGCAGCGTGGTCGGCGTCGAGGTCGGCCTGTTCTTCGCCGAGCAGCCCGCCGGCGGCGTCAAAGTCAGCTTCCGCTCGCGCGGCCACGTCGACGTGGCGAAGTTCGCCGAGCAGTTCGGCGGCGGCGGCCACCGCCTCGCCTCCGGTGTCATCCTCCAAGCGACGCTGGCCGAGGTGAAGTCGCTCGTGCTGGAGGCGCTGAAGAAGGTGCTGCCCTAGGATCGCGGCGGCGGCTGCGCCCATGATCGCTCGCTCGCAGGGTTCGGCAAGCGGTTTCGGAACCCGTTTCGCGGAAGTCTCCGTCGCAACGGCGCAGGTCGAAGGGGTCGGATCGCCGAAAAATTGCTCTGGCCTTTCCATGCGCGACAAGGCACAATGTCTCCACTCTTTGGGCAAATCAACGATATCAAGCAGCGCGTCGCTGCACGGAAGGAGTTCGTGTCATGAAAAAACTGCTGTGCCTGGCCTTGCTGGCGAGCGTGCTGGCCCCCCGCGCGTCCCACGCGCTGGAGCTCAAGAACGTCCGGGTCTCCTACGGCCCCTTCGGCGCCGTCCGGACCGACCTCAAGGTGCTGCCAGGCGACTACCTTTTCATGACCTACGACATCGAGGGGCTGACCTTCGACAAGAAGACTGGCAAGGCGAGCTACGTCTCGACCCTCGAACTGCTCGACAGCCAGAACAAGGTCGTCTTCAAGCGAGACACCCCCAACGAGTTCGTCCCGCAGCTCGGCGGCGCCCGCATCCCCGGCGACCTCAACATCCAGACCGGCGCCAAGCAGGCCCCCGGCAAGTACAACATCAAGCTCTCCGTCGAGGACCGCGTCGCCAAGGAGACCAAGTCCTTCACCTACGAGTTCGTGGTCCAGCCCGTCAGCTTCGGCATCATCGGCGTCATCGCACCCGGCATCGGCTTCCCCGGCCAGTCCTACCTGGCCCAGTTCCACATCGCCCACATGAACCTCGACGCCAAGAAGCTCCCCAACGTCGATGTCGCCATGCGCGTCCTCGACGCCGACGGCAAGCAGGTCACGCCCCCCGCCTTCATCGCGCTCCCCAAGGACATGCCCGAAGGCATCGACTTGACCAAGGAGAACCTCGTCCCGCTCAGCTACCCGCTCTACCTCAACCGCTCCGGACGCTTCCAGATCGAGCTGTCGGCGCAGGACAAGAACGGCAAGGTCGTTTCGCAGATCCGCTACCCGCTTGTCGTCATCGACATCACCGCCATCTCTGGCAAGTAGCCTCCCCGTCCGGTAAGATGAAGGTTGTTCCGTCCGCGCGCGCCCGGCCCTGTGCCGGGCGCGCCGCTCCGGCGACGGCCACGCTCCTACCGGGTCCGATTCCATGAGCCAGCTCCACGACCGCATCGCCCAGTTCCGCAAGATGGCCAACGACGACGCCGACAACGAACTGGGGCATTTCCGCCTCGGCCAGCTCCTCATGGAGGACGGCCAGCTCGAGGAAGCGATCCGCTCGTTCCAGCGCACCCTCGTCCTCAGCCCCCAATTCGCGAAAGTCTTCCAGCTCCTGGGCGACTGCCAAATCAAGCTCGGCCGCCGCGACGAAGCAATTGAAACGCTCAAGCAGGGCTACGCCATCGCCGACGAGCATGGCCACAACGTCCCGCGCGACGCGATGGCGAAGCTGCTCGAATCGCTCGGCGAAACGGTCCCGACCTCGAACCGCGCTGCGACCGGCGGCGGCGGCGGCCCTGTCACCGGCGTCGACGGCTTCCAATGCCAGCGCCCCGGCTGCCTCGCCGGTGCTCGCGCGAAACAACTCGCCAAAGCGCCGATGAACGACGAGATCGGCCAGAAGATCCACGCGCAGGTCTGCACCGAGTGCTGGGACTACTGGTTGAAGAATCTCAGCGTGAAGGTCATCAACGAGATGAGACTTGACCTCAGCACCGAGCCGGGCGTCGAGACCTACGACAAGATCATGTGTGAAACGTTGGGAATCTGATGAGCATGCCGCCCCCCCTGAGCGAACAGCTCAGCGACCAGTTCGTCGTCAGCTACGGCAAGAGCGCCGCCGTGGGCGTGTTCGCCTGCGAGCAGCCGCTGCCGCTCGCGCGTGGCGCCCGCGTGCTGCTGCGGACGCCGCGCGGCGTCGAGGCCGGCACGGTGCGCTGCCCCGCGAGCATCCGCCAGGCGAGGCTGCTCGGCGCCACCGCGTCGGGCGAACTGCTGCGCGCGTTGACGGCGAGCGATGAGCTTGAAGAACGCAGCCGCGTGGCCCGCGCCCACGCGCTGTGCGAGGCGGCACGCGCGCTGGCGGCGCAGCGCGAGCTGGGCTGCGACATCCTCGACGCGGAGCTGCTGTTCGACGGCAGCCAGGCGATCCTGCAGTTTCTCGGCAGCGACGAAGGGACCGAAGCGTTCGCCCACGAACTCGAAGCGACGTTCGGCCTCGCCATCCGCCTCGAAAATCTCGCGCCCCCCGCAGAAGCGGCCCACGAAGAGGAATCGCACGGGGGCTGTGGCAAGCCCGACTGCGGCAAGGAAGGCGCCGGCGGCGGGTGCAGCTCCGAAGGCGGCGGCTGCTCGACCTGCGGCTCCGCAAGCGTCGACCTCCGCGACTACTTCGCACACCTGCGCGGGAAGATGGAGACCGACCGCCGCGTTCCGCTGCTGTGACGCGGGGGAGGGATCTTCCAACGCATCGTCAACCTGCCAAGTTCCCGATGCAGAGCACGGCCGGTGTTCCGTGAACGACCTGCTGATGGGTGGGACCACCGGTGATCGGGAGGGCGAGGCTCCTGCCGAGCCGCGAATGATCGACGATTCGAGATTCCTCCGCTGCAGATTCAGCCGATCCTCCGGTGTTTCAATCTCTTCTTTGTTCGATCGCTGACGGCGCACCAGCACCTCTTGGGACTGTCAGTCCACCAGAAAATGCTCTTCACACCAGCATGTCCACTCCTTGGATGCCTTGTTGGCGGTGAGAAATGAGTGCAATTGCTCTCGGTCGTCGATCGCTGCCATGCCCCAGAGACGGAACGCATCGACATAGCCCATGTCGTTGTCGAACGAGTCCGCAAAATCGCTGGTTGTCAGGCCAAGGAGCCACGGCGGCATGACCCGCCCCGCCGAAAGTGTTTGAGCCAACGACAGAAGCCCGTGGCGTGGGTCGAGGGAAGCCGCTTCTCCGGTTCTCAGCGACGGGGCGCATGTCTGCCACCGATCGGGAATTGTCGGCGACTCCCAGGCCGTATTACTTCGCAGCCCAGCGACCTGGCGTGACCAGAACCATAGATCCCGCGTCCAATAGCGGGCCGCGTCCTGCGGTGACTCCGAGTCTTCCCACGGCCACCGCACCGCCCGTTGCTGCGACAGCCAAGTCGAGTACGCGACATCGGACGCGATCAAGCCGCCCCGTTGCAGGGCATCCCGGCGCGTCGTGGCATCTTTATCGTCCTCGTCACGATCCGAGTCATCTGTCGAGGGATGGAGAACGCGATGGACTGCATCGGCCCACTTGACAGGGGCTGGCGGGTGCCGTCGCAGATACTCTATCCGGGTCTGGAACGAGGGATCGAAGTCTTCAAGGAACACATGCCACATGGCCAGCCAACCTTCGCCTGTGCCCATCCGCCAGCCGATCGTGTGTCGCTCATAACTCGGGAACCTCTCCCACGGCGGCGCGAGGTCGCCGTTCGCGTCCAAGAACTCGGGCAAGCGAGCGCGGTAGAACTGCAGCGCGTCCATTTCACGGTGCCCTTTAGCCAGTTCGTTTATTCGCTACTCGTACAACTCCTCGCGGGCCAACGCGGCATCCGAGAGCGAAACGCCCCACGGTCTGGCTGCCTCAAGCAGCTTGCGTTCCCACACGTCGCGCGGTTCGGGCGGCGCAGCGGCGATCAATCGCTCCCTCAGCATTTGAAGCGCCAATTCTTCGGGTGCGATTCCTTGGTGATTGGCTTGCGCTGTCAACGCCGCCTCCAGCCTGGGATCGAGAGTGACGACCATTGATTCTCTCCTCGTTCTTTGGCTCTGCCGGGGAATGCCCGCAGTAAGGCTCCGCCTCGCGTCTCACGCAGGGACGCGCATTTCGTGTTCGTCCCAGTCCTCGTGCTTGACTCGTTCCCACCCCAGGGCCTGAAGCTCTTCGCGAGTCCAAGGGCTGTCGTCGTATTACGCCGGCTCGAAATCTGCTCTATAATGCTATTATGGTCCACATCGCCCGACAACTCCTTCGCCCTATTGGAGGCGAGTCATGCCGATC
>JAYSSW010000316.1:0-4412 GCA_043720335.1 Planctomycetia bacterium | reverse complement strand
CGACGGCAACGACTGCGCGTTCTTCGCCACCGATGACGTGCTTTTCCCCGTCTTCTTCGGCTCCATGCGCTTCGACGGCGGCGCCGGCGTCGACACCTTCATCGCCTACGGAAACGTCAGCTGCACCCTGTCCGACACCCTGTTCCTCATGAGCGCCTCCAAGCGAATCCTCCTCGCCGCCGGCAGTGTCACCGCTCCTGAACGGGCCATCATCCAAGGGGGTTCCAGCGCCAACATCCTCGACGCCCGCACCTTCACCGGCACCGCCATCCTCGACGGCCAGGCCGGCAACGACAAGCTCCTCGGCAGCAGCGCCGGCCACAACATCCTCGTCGGCGGCTCCGGCAGCGACATCCTCCAGGGCAGCGCCACCAACCGCGACCTCCTCATCGGCGGCGCCATCGCTTTCCCAGGCAACATCTTTTCGACGGACTTCGAAACGGTCATCAACAAGTGGGCCACCGTCACCGCGTCCAACTTCTTCGTCGTCGTCGGAGAGATGCACTTGGGCACCGGCCTCGCTAGCGGCTTCGCCTTCACCGCCGCCCATCTGCCCAACGACAGCGCCAAGGACACCATCACCGGCGCCGGCAAGAACGACTGGTACTGGTTCTACCCCCTCGACGTCACCGACATCAGCGCCGCCACCATCGGCAACGACGCCGACGCCAAGAACTGACGCCGCGGGGCCAAGCAGCCCGACTGCTTTCGTGAGACAAAGCGATTGAAAATCCCACCAGCCCGCTTACGCAGGCCGTTCGCCTGAACGTGAAGATGAATGCGACGCCGGGATCGACTTGCATTCGTCGCAAGGTTTTCCGGCGGACCATACTTGTCGCGGGCAGGAATGAGGCATCTTTCAGAGCCACGACGGGCAAGGAGTGGCTGGCCTCGCGCGACGATTCGGATTGTGGGCGTGGGATTCGGGTTAGCCACTCCTTGCCCGTCGTGGCTCTCGTGTCTCATTCCAGCCCGCGCAAGGCATAAGCAGCAAGCGGCCGACCACCACGCATCCCGGAAGGAACGACGATGACAGCGGACGAGTTTCGCGACATGGCGCTGGGGCTGCCGGAAGCGGTGGAGCAGTCACACATGGGGCATCCCGATTTCCGGGTGAAGGGGAAGATCTTCGCGAGCCTGGGGCCGGACGGCGACTGGGGGATGGCGAAGCTGACGCCGCAGCAGCAAGCGGAGTTCATGGCCCATTCGCCACCATCGTTCCGCCCCGCCCGCGGCGCGTGGGGCGTCAAGGGCGCCACCATCGTGCCGTTGGAGAGCGCCCCGCCGGCGACGGTGCGGCGAGCGTTGGCTGCCGCGTGGCGCAACACCGCGCCGAAGCGGCTGGCGGCGGCGCACGACACGGACTGACACGACGCGGCGCCTGCCTCGTCACGACGGCTGCTTCACCACGTCGACGGTGCTGTCCTGCATGCTGCCGCCGCCGAACAGGGCCGGCTTCCAGACGTGGTTGAAGCGGATCTCGCAGCGGCCCGGCTTCTCCAGGGGCAGGTCGAACTTCTTGCGGTCCTTCTCGCCGTTGTCCCAGTGGACGATCTCCAGTGCGTGCCGGCCCGGCGTGGCGTCCACCTCGAAGCAGAAGCCGTCGTGCGCGACCGCCTCGCCGACGAAGTCGCCATTCCAGTAGACCTTGAGCTGGGTCTTCTGGCCGAACAGCGCCAGGTACTTGCTGAACGACTTCTTGAGAAGATCCGCGCTGGGGCAAAGCAGCTTCACGCGCAACGCAGCCCGGCGCGGGGCCGGGGCGATCTCGGCGACGACGGGCATCAGGTCGGCCAGTTCGCGCCGCGTGCCGGCGGGGGCCCACTGCGGCATGCCCGCCTTCCACACCAGGTCGCCGGGCCGCAGCGCGCCGCTGCGCGCCAGCTCGGCCATCGCGTGGTCGGCGACGGGGCCGCGCTGCTGGCCGTCCTGAAGGTAGTGCCACGCGACGACCGCCAGCACCACCGCCGGCGCCGCCTCGACCTGCTGCGGCGCGACCGGCGCCGCCAGCTGGGCCATTGGCACCACGTCGGGCGTGACCGTCGGCACCAGGTCGTCGTCCGCCACCTTCGCCAGCCGCTTCAGCACCGCGTCGAAGCTGGCGGGCCGCTTCTCCGGCGATTCTTCCAAACAATCCTCGATCAGCTCGGTGAGGCTGGCGGGCAGGCCGCGGAAATGCTTCGGCAGTGGCTGCGTCGTGCGGAACAGGGCGTAGCAGACGGTCTTGCCGAACCCGTACACGTCGGAGTAGCGCCCCACCGCGACGCCGGGCAGGCGGCCCATCTGCTCCGGGGCGGCGTAGTCGAGCGTGCCGGCGACGCTGCTGCCGGCCAGCGTCAGGTGCTGCCGCGACGTGCTGGCGCCGCCGGCCAGCGACGACTGCTTGAGGGCGAGGCCGAAGTCGATGAGCTTGACGCGCCAGTCGTCGCCGTCCTTGCGGACCAGCAGGTTGGCGGGCTTGACGTCGCGGTGCAGGATGCCCTTGCCGTGCGCCGCGCGCAGCCCCTCCGCCACCTGCCGGGCCAGCGGGACGAGTTCGTCGAACGCGATCGGGCCGGCGACGCGGACGTGGTCTTCCAGGTTGACGCCGTCGAAGAAGTGCATCACGAAGTAGGGCCGCGACTTGTCGGCCGGGAAGGTGTAGCCGCAGTCGAGCAGGCGGATGATGTTCGGATGGTCGAGCTGGTAGAGGACGCGGGCTTCGTTGAACACGTCGTCCACGTCGCGGCCCAGGTCGTCGCTGTTGAGCGTTTTGACGACCACGTCGGCGTCGAGTTCGACGTGCCGGCAGGAGAAGGCGACGCCGAACCCGCCGGCGCCGAGGATGCGCTGTGGCTGGTACTTCGCGACGGGGAAGGGCGAATGCCGGCGCGGGTCGAGCCGCATCGCCTCGCGAAGTTGACGCAGCGCCGTTGCCCAGTCGCGCCGCTCGAGCGCGGCTCGGTAGGCGTTGTGCAGCGCCTCGGCCTGAGCGCCGGCGTCGCTCACCAGCTCCGCGACTTCGACGAAGTCGTGCTGCGCCTGCTCGTAGTCGCCGGCCACGACTTGCAGCTTCCCCAGGGCGTTGAGCATCGCGGGAGCCTGGCGCTGCTGCTCCACGGGCAGGGCGCGGTAGCGGCTCACCAGCTGCTTCACCAGCTGCCGCTCCGCGTCGCCACGGATCGACAGGCTGTCGCTGGGGCGCAGCTCGCGGCGCTGGAGCTGGTGTTGTTCGAGCAGCTTCAGCACGGCGTCGCCGATCTGCTGGAGCTGCTCGCCGTGCCCCTGCATCTGCGCTTGCAGATCGAGCACAGCACTGTGCGTCTGGACGACGACGACCTGCACGCCGTCGAGCAGTTCTTCGAGCCGCGCGGTATTGCTGGCGATGGCCTGCGACAGCGACGCGAAGCCGTTTTCCTGGGCGTCGGCGAGGGCTTCGAGCTTGGCGAACGACAGCCCCTGGAACAGCTCGCGGTCTTCCTCGACCGCGCGGCGGAAGAAGTAGCGGGCGCCGGCGAGGAGGATCGGGGCGCCCTGGCGCGGCCGCTGGGCGAGCAGCCAGGCGAGGCTGCCGAACCCGGCCTCCTTCATCAGTCCGGCGATGTCCTCGGCGAGCCGCCATTCGGCGTTGAGCAATTCCAGCGGATCGGTGAAGCGGGCGAAGTCGGCGGTGCGCTGGGCGAGCTGGCGCGGGTCGGGGACGCTGGCGAGCAGCCCCGGCGCCTTGCGGGCGGTGCGCAGTTCTTCCAGGCACTTCTGCCGGAACGCAGTCTTGCCTGCGAGTTCGGGCAGCGGGGCGGCGTCGAGGAACATCCGCACCTGCTGCGCGAACGCCTTCTCGTCGCCGCGCGCCAGCGCCGACTTGCAGCGGTCCCAGAACGAGTCGCCCGCCAGCGCGATCTCCAGCGCCTTCCAGGCCTGCTCGTTGGCGAACGTCACCGCCCGCGTCAGCCGCTGGCTGTGGTCGGTGAACCGCTGGGCCAGGAACCGCGCCGCCTCGCGGACCACGTCGTCGACGCCAGCGGTCCGGCAGGCCCCTCCGACGAGCTGCCTCACCGCGAACGTGGACAGGCAAAGGACGATGCTCATGGCGATGCTCCGCGTGCGTGGTCGCCGAGCGGCCGCTCCGTGCCGCCGCTCGCCTAGGATATGGGAGCGGTTGTCCCGCGAAAAGGAAAGAGAAAAAGCCCGGAAATCCGATGAACGTCATCCGCCTGCACGACCGAGCGACGCTCGAAGCCTTCCTGCGCCGCGATGCCGCGCTGCACCTTGATTCGCGGGGGGATCTCGACGATTTCTTTTGGCCGTTCATTAGATGGCATGGTCTTGAAGAAGTGGGCGCGGCGTGCGTGCTGACCGAAGTTTAGCCGCGACGCGCAGCGGAGCGCGGGCGCCATGCGGGGATTCGATTGACGGTCGTGGGTCGCGTCCGC
>JAYSSW010000315.1:0-4412 GCA_043720335.1 Planctomycetia bacterium | reverse complement strand
CATCCTGGGCGAAGAGCTGTCGCTGCCCCGCATCGAGCCGAAGGGCAAGAAGAACATCATCAGCATCAAGGACAAGTACACCGGCGTCCGCCAGGCCGGGCCCGAGTCGCTGCGCCACTTCAAACGCACCTTCAAGCGGGCGATGAAGCGGCAGATCTCGTCGGGCACCTACAACCCCAGCGACCCGCTCGTCATCCCCATCCGGGCCGACAAGCAGTACCGCAGCTGGCGTGAAGTCCCCAAGCCCGACAGCGTCGCCTGCATCATGTACATGATGGACGTGTCCGGATCGATGACCGACGAGCAGAAGGAGATCGTCCGCATCGAGGCGTTCTGGATCGACGCCTGGATCAAGAAGCACTACAAGGGCATCCAGAACGTCTACATCGTCCACGACGCCGAGGCCCACGAGGTCGACGAGCACACCTTCTACCACCTGCGCGAGTCGGGGGGCACCAAGATCAGCGCCGCCTACCAGCTCGCCAACAAGATCATCGACGCGCGTTTCCCCCCCGACCAGTGGAACATCTACGCGTTCCACTTCAGCGACGGCGACAACTGGGGCGACGACACGCCGGTCTGCATCAACTTCCTCAACGACAAGCTGCTGCCCAAGCTCAACCTGTTCGGCTACGGGCAGGTCGAAAGCCCCTACGGCAGCGGCGAGTTCTACGAGTACGTCACCGAACTGCTGGAGAAGAAGGACAACGTCGTCGCCAGCCGCATCCCCGACCGCGACGCCATCCTCGGCAGCATCAAGGAGTTTTTGAGCACGGGCCGGTGACGCGGACGGAGTCCGCCACGTCGTCATTTGCAGACGCCGAACTAACCCTGAGCGCAAGCGAGGGGATACCTTGACGACTCGCGGAATGACAATATTCGCCAACACCGTTCCCTGCGATCCCCTCGCCTGCGCTCAGGGTTAGTGCGGGCGGTAAACGGCATTCCTGCCCTCGCAGATCACTCCACGACACCACGCTCCGCGCTGAACGGACCATGCCATGAGCTTCTTCTACGACACGCGACTGCCGCCGGAACTGCGCAGCCTGAAGGTGGAGATCGAGGCGCACGCGCGCAGCTTCGGGCTGGACTTCTACGAGACGATCTTCGAGGTGGTCGACGCCGACGACCTCAACGAGATCGCGGCGTACGGCGGGTTCCCCACGCGCTACCCGCACTGGTCGTTCGGCATGGCCTACGAGGAGCTGAAGAAGGGCTACGAGTACGGCCTGTCGAAGATCTACGAGATGGTCATCAACAACGACCCGTGCTACGCCTACCTGATGCGCTGCAACCATGTGGTTGATCAGAAACTCGTGATGGCCCATGTGTATGGGCATGCCGATTTTTTCAAGAACAACGCCTACTTCGCCCACACCAGCCGCAAGATGATGGACGAGATGGCCAACCACGGCGTTCGCGTGCGCCGCTACGCCGAGAAGTTCGGCGAGGACGAAGTGGAGGCGTTCCTCGACCGCTGCATGTCGATCGACGACCTGATCGACCTCCACTCGACGGCGATCAAGCGGCGCGACGAGCACTCGCGCTACGACTTCAAGGAGCCGAGCGAGGAGGGGGTCGGCGCCGGGGCGACGCGCTTCAAGAGCAAGGATTACATGGACGACTACATCAACCCGCCGGAAGCGATGAAGGCGGAGGAGGACGCGCAGAAGAAGCAGCAGCTGGCCATCGAGCGGTCGTTCCCGGAGCAGCCCGAGAAGGACGTGCTGCTGTTCCTGATCGAGAACGCCCCGCTGCGCCCCTGGCAGCGCGACGTGCTGTCGATCGTCCGCGACGAGGCGTACTACATCATGCCTCAGGCGCAAACGAAGGTAATGAACGAAGGATGGGCCAGCTACTGGCATTCCACGATCATGACCGAGCGCGCTCTGGAGCCGTGGGAGTGCATCGACTACGCCGACCACCACTCCGGCACCATGGCCATGCAGCGCGGCAGGCTCAACCCCTACAAGCTCGGCATCGAGCTGTTCCGCGACATCGAACGCCGCTGGAACGCCGGGCAGTTCGGCAAGGAATGGGAGGAGATCGAGAACCACGACGTCAAACGCCGATGGAACAAGGGACTCAACCTCGGCCGCAAGAAGATCTTCGAGGTCCGCAAGATCCACAACGACATCACCTTCATCGACACGTTCCTCACGCCGGAGTTCTGCAAGGAGCACAAGCTGTTCTCCTTCGCCCACAACGAAGCCCAGGACAACTACGTCATCGAGTCGCGCGAGTTCCAGAAGGTGAAGCAGCGGCTGCTGTTCAGCCTGACCAACTTCGGCAAGCCGATCATCCGCGTTGTGGACGCCAACTACCGCAACCGCGGCGAACTGCTGCTGCAGCACGAGTATAATGGAGTCGACCTCAAGATGGACCGCGCGGTCGACACGCTGGCCAACCTCCAGGCGATCTGGAGCAGGCCGGTCCACCTGCGGACCGTCGCGGAGAGCCAGCCGACGCTGATCTCGCACGACGGAACCACCCCCTCCGTCAAGAAGCTAGGAGACAACGATGACCCCCGCAAGCAACCTGCTGAAAAGCCTCGCTGAGCTGCCCGTCGTTGACGGCCGCTCGACCTTCCATGTCACCAGCGGCGACTGGGACGTCCGCCTCGTCGTCGAGCGCAAGGAGTCGCTCGGCTGCCTGCTGTGGGAGCTGGGCGCCAGCCGAGGCGAGCCGGAAGGCGGCGAGCCGTCCGCCTGGGCGGCCCGTGTCGCCGACCGCGCGACCGGCCTGCTGGAGCCGCTGGCGGTCCTGGAGATCGACCGTGAGCGACGCCAAGCGCTGCTGCGCAGCGCCGCTCCCGCAGGCCACGAGGCTGGCCCGCAGTTCTATGAAATGCTGCTGGACGGCGTGCAGACCGCGCTGCTGCGCCGCTACCAGGGATCGACGCAGCCGGGCGGGAAGAGGATCCAGATCGCGTTCGGCGTGACGTTCGACGCGCTGGCGAAGCTCATCGGCGACCTGACCGGCGAGGCGTGATCGATTGACAAAGCGAAGCGGGCCGGCAGTGAATGGGTCGCTGCCGGCCCGCTTCGCTTTCGTGTTCCAACGAGGCGGACTACGTCCGCTTCAGCTTGAGTTCGACCTTGTTGCCGCCCGACTCGACGGTGCAGCGCAGCGGGGTCGTCTTCTCGTCGCTGTAGACCGCCGGGACGGGATCGGTCACCTTCGCCTGCTTGGTGAGCTGCAGGTCCCACCAGTCCTTCATGGCCTTGGCGGTCTCCTCCGCGGTTCCATTCATCGTGGGGGGCCTGGCGCCTCCGGTCGAGGCGAACTTGATGACGACGATCTTGTACTCGCCGGGGTAGGTGCCGTCGTTGGAGTGGTGGGTCGCGAGGGAGAACTCCCCCTTCTTGTCGGTGACCGCCACCGATTCGCGGCCCTTGCCGTCGACCGGCACGAAACGCATGCTGGCTTCGATGACGGGCTTGCCGTCGTCCCAGAGCATGACGCCCTCGACGGGCGCCGTGCGGCGGGAGCAGCCGGGGCTGAGGGCGACCAGCAGGCCGAGAAGCGCCAACACGAGCAGCGGAGAGCGGGGAAGCATGGCACGGTCCTTGGGAGTGAAAGAGGGAAGATGCGATGGCTGCGGCTTCTATCGAGTCTACCAGGGCCGGCCACGCGGATCAAGCCTGTCGCCGCGCGGGCCATCCAGCCGCCGACGGTTGACGACGCACTAGAATTCCACCACACGATCCGCAAGCCGCATACCCACGGAGCAGTCCATGCCAGCGAAGAAGATCCTGATGCTCGTCGGCGATTTCGTCGAGGACTACGAGGTGATGGTGCCGTTCCAGGCGCTGCTGATGGTGGGGCACCACGTCCACGCGGTCTGCCCGGGGCGCAAGACGGGCGAGCGCGTTCGCACGGCGATCCACGACTTCGAGGGGGACCAGACCTACACCGAGAAGCCGGGGCACGGTTTCGTCCTCAACGCCACCTTCAGCGAGATCGACCCGGCGAGCTACGACGCCCTGGTGATCCCCGGCGGCCGCGCCCCGGAGTACCTGCGGCTCGACGAGAAGGTGCTGGCGCTGGTGCGGCACTTCGCGAGCGAGAAGAAGCCGATCGCCGCCATCTGCCACGGCTTGCAGATCATGACGGCCGCCGGCGTGGTGAAGGGGCGCTCATGCAGCGCCTATCCCGCGTGCAGCCCGGAGATCACGCTGGCGGGCGGCTCGTTCGTCGACCTGCCGGTCGACCAGGCGCACACCGACGGCAACTTCGTCACCGCCCCGGCGTGGCCCGCCCACCCGCAGTGGCTCGCGCAGTTCCTCCGCGTGCTGGGGACGCGCATCGAGCTGTAGTGGATTAGACTTGTCAAGCCCGCTGCCGTCTGAGGCGGCGGGGTCGAAGCGAGGTCTGACCCCGCCGCCTCAGACGGCAGCGGGCTTGATTTC
>JAYSSW010000314.1:0-4413 GCA_043720335.1 Planctomycetia bacterium | reverse complement strand
CCTCAGACGGCAGCGGGCTTGATCACTTCCCCTTCTCCCCATCTTCCTTCGTGCCCCTTCCTGTCCTTCGTGGATCAAATTCCCCTCCCGAGAGGCGGCGCGCGGGGCGTTTGGCTATACTGTCTCTTTTGAAAATTAAACGGGTTGTCGCCGCGGGGACGCGGCGGAGGAATCGACATGCGGACCGTCTATGCGTGCGGCTTCGAGGTAACGGTGGCCGGGGGCGAAACGCCACCCCATGCCTTCGAGCGGCTGTGGGAAATGACCACGCGCTGGGTCAGCGACCTCTACAAGAGCGAGCACAACAAGGAATTCAAGATCGAGACGAGCCGCCGCGAGGTGGCGCCGATCCCAGGCCATGTGATCCAGGCCCATCGCGAAAGCCTGAACGTCTGCGAGCTGATCTCGCTCGAATGGCGCTACCCCGACCGCGCCGACGACAGCGTGCTGCGCCGCCTGAGCATGCAGCTCGCCCGCAACGGCAAGAAGATGGAGGTCGCGTTGCAGGTCCGGCTCGCGTCGCTGCAGCCGATCCTGAAGCCGCTCGAGTACAAGGTCGTCCGGCCCGCGCTCATCGACCGCATCCTCGAATCGTTCCCTTGCTTCATCGGCACGCAGCGGCTGCCCACGCATCACACGGTGCTGGACCGGCTCGACGTGCCGAACTTCGTCGAGGAAACGCTCATCGCCCCGCAGCGCTGGCTGCCTGTGGTGCTGATCTCGCCGCAGCAGGGGGAGCAGGACTACCTCGTCGATCCGGCCGAGATGCAGAAGTCGCTGCTGGGCCACGCCCAGGTCGTCGCGCTGCGCGACCTCGCCGCCGGCTACCAGTTCACCGACGCCGTTGGCCGCAAGGAGCTGTCGTGCTACCTCGGCGCGGTGCGGCTCTACTGGCCCGGCTTCGCGAAGTCGTCGCCCCCGGAGGACCACCCCCTCTACATGGGCGACTCGATCCGCTGGCACGCCGAGAACCGCCAGCCCCTCTCGAAGCACCTGTTCCGCATGCTCGTCGGCGTGTCGGGCTTCCGCTTCTCGCAGTCGTCGTTGGTGCGGCTCGTTCGCGAGACCATCGACCAGGACAAGCAGCAGCGCGTCCAGCAGATGCTCGCCAACCTGCAGTCGTCCGACGAGACGAACGAGATTTTGAAGGAACTGGAGCGCGCCTGGGAGGAGAACGACCAGCTCAAGCAGGAGCGCGAGCAGGTCCGCGTCCAGATGGCCGAGCTGAGCGAGAAGATGGAGACCTTGCAGCAGGCCCAGACGAACGAGGTGCGCCGCCCCCCCCCGACGCCGCGCGCGACGCCGCGCCAGATCGAGCAGCGCAGCAGCGCGTTCGTCACGGTGGCCGAGGCGGTCCGCAAGGCGAAGGGCGACTTCGAGGCGACGGTCGTCTTCCTCGATTCCGCCGTCGAGTCGGCCAAGGACTCGCCCTACCAGTGGCCCCAGCGCGTCTTCGACGCGCTCAAGGCGCTCCACGAGCTGACGCAGACCTGGCAGCAGTACGGCAAGCTCGGTGTCGACTGGCACACCGCCCTCGACGCCCGCGGCTTCGACTCCAGCGCCTTCATCTCCGTCACCGCCAAGGGCAAGTTCGGCAAGGACTACACCTTCACCTACGAGGGCGCGTCGCACCTCTTCGAGAACCACATCACCCTCGGCGCCAAGAGCGCCGACACCTGCATCTCCATCCATTGGATCCGCGACGAGCAGAACCGCAAGATCGTCGTCGGCTGGTGCGGCCGGCACCTGCGCAACACGATGAGCTGAGATCTGGTACTACGGATCGGCCAGTGCATTCGGGCGAGGGGGAAACCAAAATCGCCGATTTCTGTGCACCAAAGGTGCTGCATAACAAAGCCCAGGGTCGCGTAGCGCACCCTGGGTTCGATGTCGCACATGGGGATTTCTACGCCAACGGCGTTGCATCGCGTGCGTTGCAAGGGACGATGTGCCCCGTTGGGGCAGTTGTGGAGTTGGGTCTCGACTTCCCAGGGTGCGCTGCGCGACCCTGGGCTTTGCTATGCAGCACCTTTGGTGCAAAAGGCGCGACTTCAAGCATTGAAACCGCAATTCATGGTTGACGTCGCCCCGCGCAACGTCACCGCGCCAAGGGCAGTGCGACGCGGTTCGTCGCTTCCTTCGCGACCTCCACCGCCGCCGACACCGTCACCAGAACCGACTTGAACGCCGGCGTCTTCGACGACGTGTCGATCGTGTTCGGCACCAGCACGTTCGCCTCCGGGAAGTACATCAATGCGTTGCCCGCCCGGATGTCATAGGCGCGCACCAGCACGCTCGGCATCACGCCCACGTCGCTGCGAACCGACACGCGCTGGTCGACCTTCAGCCCCAACTTTTCGATGTCGGCCTGGCTCAGCAGGATCACGTCGCGGCGTTCCTGGCCCCGGTAGATGTCGGTGTCCTCGTAGACGACCGTGTTGAACTGCCCCTCCGACCGCACTGTCATCAGACGCAATTGATCGCCGCGCCCTCGCAGTGGCGGGATCGGCGTCGGCTGGAACTTCGCTTTTCCATTCGCCGTCGGGAACTTCGGCTCGTGGAAGGTGCGGCCGGCGATCTGGAACTCCTGCTTCGTCTTGTCGATCTCCTTGACCGGCTCGTAGCCGGGGATCACCTGGGCGATGAGCTGGCGGATCGAGCAGTGGCTCTTGAGATCATTCCAGCGGACCGGGCCGTTCGAGCCGAGCAGCCGATGCGCGACCTCGGCGAGAATGGCGACTTCGCCGCGCGGGCCGTTGTGGCGCGGCGCCCCGCCGTCGCTGAAGCGGACGTAGTTGAACATCGACTCCTGCGTCGTCGGTTCCGGCTCCTCGTCGCGCGCCAGCACCGGCAGGATCAGCGTTTCCTTGCCTCGCCCCCACGGGTGGCCCGTGTTCAGCGTGGTGTTGAGGTACGTCACCAGTTCGAGTTTCCCAAGCGAGCGATGGGCCGCCTTCGCGTCGGGGTTGCTGCCGAACAGGTTGCCCCCCAGGCAGATCGCCGACTTTAGCTGGCCCTCGTCTGACGCGTGCATGCACGCCATCGTGTCGAGGCCGGGCGTGGTGGGCAGCTTCGTTTGCAGGATGCTTTCGAGGTTGTTGAAGATCGCGTCTTTCAAGTTCGGCGCCACCCCCATCGAGCCGATGCCCTGCACGTTGGAGTGCCCGCGGATCGGCAGCAGCCCCGCCTTCGGCCTGCCGACCATGCCGCGCAGCAGCGCGAGGTTGACGATGGCGTGCACGTTGTCGACGCCGTGCTCGTGGTGCGTGATCCCCATGCACCAGCCGAACACGACGTTCTTTGCTTTCATGTACAGCTCGGCGATCGGCTCGATCTCGCGGCGCGTGACGCCGGAGCCGGCTTCGATCTCCTCCCACGTCGTCGCCTTCACTCGTGTCGCGTAGTCGTCGAAGCCTTCGGTGTGCGCGAGGAAGGCGCAGTCCTCGCCGCCACGTTCGAGGATCGACTTGGCGATGCCGGTCAATAGCGCGATGTCGCCGCCGATGTGCGGCTGCAAATAATGGCTGGCGATCTTGCTGCCGAAGAACAGGCTCCACGGATCGGACGGCACGCTGAAGTTGACGAGGCCGATTTCCTTGACGGGATTGACGACGACGACGCTGCCACCGTGGCGGCGCAGGGTCATGAGCGAGCGCATCATGCGCGGGTGGTTCGACGCCGGATTGCCGCCGATGAGAAAGAAGAGGTCGGCTTGCTCCAGGTCGTCGAGGGTGACGGTGGCGGTGCTGGTGCCGAGCGAGCGCGACAGGCCGACGCCGCTGGCCTGATGGCAGTAGAAGGAGCAGTTGTTGACGTAGTTGGTGCCGTAGATGCGCGAGAAGAGCTGCAGCAGGAAGCCCGCTTCATTCGATGACCGGCCGCTGCAATAGAAGAAGTTCTCGTCGGGCATCGTCTCGCGGAGCTGGCGCACGACACGATTCAGGGCGAAGTCCCAGTCGATGGTGCGGAAGTGCGTGTCGCCCGGGCCGGCGTAGATCGGAGCGGTGAGTCGGCCGCACCATTCCAGCTCGCGCGGCGAAAGGGCTTGAAGCTGGGCGATGGAGAACTGGTCGAAGAACTCCGGCGTGATGCCCGCCTGCATGTCGGCGACCATCGCCTGGAACGACTTCTTGCAGACCTCCGGCCAATGCCCGGCTTCGTTGCGCATGCCGCCGAGCTGGCCCCCCATGCCCAGGGCGCAGGTCTTGCAGGTGTTCTTGGCAGTCATGGCTGACCACATGCGGCGCCAGCCGACCTTGCTCGCCATGCGGAGGGTGTACCAGACCGCCGCCCAGCCGCCGCCGCTTCTCATTGGTTTCATCGTTCGCCGTCCGGGGGAGAGGAGTTGACTCCATCAATGTATATCAAGCCCGCTGCCGTCTGAGGCGGCGGGGTCACGCCTTCGCATGGCGC
>JAYSSW010000313.1:0-9225 GCA_043720335.1 Planctomycetia bacterium | reverse complement strand
GTCGGCACCTTGGGCGAGGCGCCGCACAGCATCCTGCTGGTGCAGGACGCCGACGAGGTGGCCGCCCTCGACCTGCCGAGCGACGCCAAGGTGGCGTTCCTGACGCAGACGACGCTGAGCGTCGACGACGCCGAGGTCATCATCACGGCGCTGCGGAAGCGGTTCCCGCACATCGCCGGCCCGTCGAAGGACGACATCTGCTACGCGACGCAGAACCGCCAGGAAGCGGTGAAGGATCTGGTGCCGGAGGTCGATCTGGTGATTGTGCTGGGCAGCCAGAACAGCTCGAACAGCCTGCGCTTGGCGGAGCTGGCACACAGCTTCAACGTGCCGGCGCACCTGATCGACGGCGCCAACGAGATGAACCCGTCGTGGTTCGAGGGGAAGGACGCCGTCCTCGTGACCGCCGGCGCCAGCGCGCCGGAGGACGTGGTGCAGGAATGCCTCGACTACCTCAAGCGGCACTACGGCGCGACGGTCGAGAACCGCGTCGTCCGCGAGGAGCACGTCAGCTTCCCGCTGCCACGCGAGCTGCGGCCCCTCACGCTGGTAAATTGATTGCGATCCGCCCCGCGACGTGCAACCATGACGCCGACCATCGGCTTCATGGTTGTTTCGTTTCCGGGAGAATTGCATGCCGCATGAACTCGCGCTGGATCATCTGCCCCGGCTTCCGAAACGCCGCGACTTCCGCATCGGTTGCATCGGGGCGGGCTTCATCATGCGCGACTGCCATCTCGTCGCCTACCGCAGCGCCGGCTTCAACCCGGTCGCCATCGCGTCGCGGCGTGTTGAGCAAGCCCAGGAAGTGGCGACGCAGCACCGGATTCCGCGCGTCCATGCGAGCATCGACGATTTGCTCGCCGACGACACGATCGAGATTCTCGACATCGCCGTGCCGCCCGATTCGCAGCCCGATCTGATCCGGCGCGCGGTGTCGCGGCGCAGCGGGCTGCGCGGCATCCTCGCCCAGAAGCCGCTCGCGATGAACTACCGCGACGCCAAGGACTGCGTCCAGCGCTGCGAGCAAGCCGGCGTCACCCTTGCCGTCAACCAGAACATGCGCTACGACCAGTCGGTGCGGGCGATGAAGGACCTGCTCAATCGCGGCTGGCTCGGCACGCCGGTCCTCGGCACCATCGACATGCGCGCCATCCCGCACTGGATGCCGTGGAGCGAGAAACTTCACTCATTGGCGACGTTCGTCATGAGCATCCACCATCTCGACACGTTCCGCTACTGGTTTGGCGACCCCGAACGCGTGCTCGCCAGCACGCGCCCCGACCCGCGCACGAAGTTCCCGCACAGCGACGGCATCAACCTCTGCATCCTCGAATACGCCGACGGCTGCCGGGCCGCGAGCTGGGACGACGTGTGGACCGGCCCCGCCCGCGAAGGCGCCGAGGGAGACATCGGCATCCGCTGGCGCGTCGAGGGGACCGACGGCATGGCGCGCGGCGCCATCGGCTGGCCGCGCTACCCCGAGCGAGTCCCCAGCACGCTCGATTTCACCACGAAATCGCACGACGGCTGGCAGCAGCCGCGCTGGGACGAAGTCTGGTTCCCCGACGCCTTCGTCGGCACCATGGCGCAACTGCTGTGCGCCGTCGAGGACGGCACGCTCCCCGAGATCAGCGGCCGCGACAATCTCGGCACGATCGCGCTGTGCGAGGCGGTATTCGCCGCCGCCCGCGACCATCGTGTGGTGTCGCTGAGCGAGTTTCATCCCGCGTCGGACAAGCGCAGCGCCATATAGCCCCCGGCTTGCCGGGGGTGCGACGCGACTCACGTCGGTTCGTTGCGACTTGATCGGCGACCACGTCGCGCGGCCCCTGCCCGTTCGATGAATGCGGATCGGCGTCGCGTCGCACCCCCGGCAAGCCGGGGGCTATATGGGGAATCGAAAACCCGGAATGGAAAGCCAGGCAGGATGCAGCGGGTGCGAGGCGCGAAATATGGCTCGGTTTTCATCCGAAGCTGCTTGCTGCCTTGCACTTCGACGATATACTACCTCATCTCCCGCTACGGGGGCGGGAGGCACCCACCCTTTTTCCAGAGGTCCTGAAGCGTATGAGTTCGGTCATGGAGATGGACTTTATCGAAGAGTTGCGTCTGCGCCGCTGGGCACGCGAGAACTATGTGCCGCCTGAGAATCGCGAGCGCACCTGGCACCCGGTGGTCCACGAAGAAATGAAGAACAAGGACAGCGAGAAGAAGAACAGCTCGAATCCTGATCGTTCTTGACGAGCGCTTCCGCCCCGAAACATCTCTCCACCCGCGACGCTCCTGCAGCGACGCGGGTTTTCTTTTCGCCCCAAGTTCCTGCCGCAGCGGTTGCAGCGGCCCCCCAATGATTGCCAATTCCCCCGGTTCGCCGGATAATAGGGGTTGGTCAGCTTGTGTCTGCCTGGAAGACGCGGCGCCGGGGCAAGACAGGCCAGCGCGGTCCAGGGCGCCTCCGGTTTCGGACGATATGCACAGAAGACATCGGGACAACCATTTCCGGTGCGCCTCGGCTATTTCTCCACGGCGCTTTTGGCGCCAGGGACGATCAGCAGGGACGACGCAAAGCCATCTCCAGGGCGAATTCTCCTGCAAGGACGCGGGCAGGTCGGCCCCGGTGCGGTTCGTCCCAGCGGGGCGTGATGCTTCGGCAAGGGTGCGTTCGGCAGAACGCCGCGGAACACAGACCACCATCCACCTTGGAACACCCTCATGACTCGTCCACGTCGGCAGCGAAGTCCGTCGGTGCAGTCGCCGCTCGAAACGTACCTGCGGGAAATCAACGAAACCGCCCTCCTCAACGCCGAAGAGGAGAAGATGCTCGCCCGCCGGATCGAGGAGGGGGACAGCGAGGCCCGCGACCGCATGGTCCGCGCCAACCTGCGCCTGGTGGTGAACATCGCCCGCAGCTACACGGGCAAGGGGCTGAGCCTGCAGGACCTGATCGAGGAGGGGAACCTGGGGTTGCTCCGCGCGGTCGAGGGCTTCGACCCCGACATGAACACGCGCTTCAGCACCTACGCCAGCTACTGGATCAAGCAGTCGATCAAGCGCGCCCTGGTCAACACCGCCAAGACGATCCGCATCCCGGCCTACATGGTCGAGCTGCTGGCGAAATGGCGCCGGGCCACGTCGAAGCTGCAGGACGAGCTGGGCCGGCCTCCTACCCATGAGGAAGTCGCCAAGAGCCTGAACCTGCCGAAGAAGAAGCTGTCGATCATCAAGAAGGCGATCCGCGTCTACAACGCCGCCCCGCAGTCGGACCAGCCCGACTCCGGCTGGTCGCTCGACGAGATGGTGATGGACAGCAACTCGAAGTCGCCCGACATGGAGATGGTCGAGGCCGACGACCTCAAGCACGTCATGACGCTGCTCGAGAAGATGGACCCGCGCGAGGCGAAGGTGCTGCGCATGCGCTTCGGCCTCGACGACGAGGAGCCGAAGACGCTCAAGGAGATCGGCGAGAAGCTCGGCCTGACCCGCGAGCGCGTCCGCCAGATCGAGAGCGAAGCGCTGAGCAAGCTGAGCGAAAGCCTGCAGGCCGACTGACCGCGATGTCGTCCTTTCTGGCGTTTGTCGGGGCCGTCCTGCCGAGCGCGACGTTTAGCCGCGACGCGGAGCGGAGCGCGGGCGCCGCGCGACGATGTTGGGTCATGGCGTTGCGTGGCATGCGGTCGTCACGCGAGGACACCATCCAAAATCGTCGCGCGGTTTCCGCGCTCCGCTGCGCGTCGCGGCTAAACGTTGGCCGACATCGCGCTTGCCTTGCGCGCGGGCCTTGCGATAATCCCTTCTGGCTCCGGGACAACGGTTTCTCGATCCTTGAAGGGGGTTGCACCATGCGGAAGATTTGCCTCGCAATCGCGCTGCTGGGCTTCGGCCTGGCCACGCCGATCCACGCCGGCGAGAAGGACAGGAAGCTGCGCGTCGTTCTCATCGACGGGCAGAACAACCACAACTGGCGCGCCACCACGCCGGTGATGAAGAAGGCGCTGCTCGACAGCGGCCGGTTCACCGTCGATGTGACGACGAACCTGAAGAAGGACGACAAGGCGCCGGACGGCTGGGAGTCGGTGACGTTCCCGCCCGACCTGGCGAAGTACGACGTGGTCGTCAGCAACTACAACGGCGCGTCGTGGCCGAAGGACTTCAACGACAGCCTGGAAGCGAGCCTGCGCGACGGCAAGATCGGCCTCGTCATCGTCCACGCCGCCAACAACTCGTTCGGCGGCTGGGCCGAGTACAACCGCATGATCGGCATGGGCTGGCGCGACAAGAAGTACGGCCCCCGCCTCAAGCTCGACGACGACGGCAAGGCGGTCAAGGTCGCCGCCGGCGACGACGACGGGTCGGGCCACCGCTACACCGGCAAGTTCTCGCTGGTGGTGCGCGACCAGGAGCATCCCGTCACCAAGGGCATGCCGCGCGAATGGATGCACCACAACGACGAACTGTACGACAACATGCGCGGCCCCATCGAGAACGTGCACCTGCTCGCCAGCGCCTATTCCAAGGGGACCAAGACGCACGAGCCGATGATCTGGACCGTGGCTTATGGAAAAGGCCGCGTCTTCCACACGCCGATGGGGCACGACGTGAACTCGATGCAGTGCGTCGGCTTCCAGGCGACGCTGAACCGCGGCACCGAGTGGGCCGCGACCGGCGCCGTCACACTGCCGCTGCCGACGAATTTCCCGACGGCGGAAAAGGTCAGCGTCGTCCCCGCGAAGTAGAATGAGGGGGAATCGCGACAAGGCGGCGTCACGCCGCCTTGTCCATCCTGCATTCACCAGGCTCCGCACCCATGAGCGACGACGCCGATCCGCCCAACCTGTCGGTCGTGGAGACCGCGACCGCGCTGTCGGTCGACGACGTGCTGCAGATGCTGGGCGAGCTGGAAGCCCGCGTGAAATCGCTCGAAGGGACCGTGGCGACGCTCCAGGACACGCGGCAGCTCGAGGAGCGCATCACCGAGAAGGTCGCCGCCCAGCTCCCGAAAGCCCCGCCGCCCGACCACACCGGCCCCCCCACCCTCCGCGACATCACCATTCCCGTCCCCGACGTGAGCACGCTGGTGAACGCCGCCCGAACCACCTGGATGATGATCGAATTGCTCGGCGAGATGAAGACGCTGTTCTGGATGCTGGTGGACCGACGCTACCACATGGCCTGGTTCACGCGGTTCTGGGCGATTGCGCTGCTGGTGATGATCCTCACGTCGCAGTGGTGGTTCCCGTTCGCGTTCGACAACTTCGTCGGCCATTTCATCGAGAAGCTGCTCAACCTGTTCCTGGGGCTGATCATGTTCCTCATCCTGCACTACGAGATGGGACGCTACCGCACGTGGCTCAAGAAACGCTGAGGTGACGCCATGATCCGACTGGGCGTGAACATCGACCACGTGGCTACGCTGCGGCAGGCCCGTCGCGCCGCCGAGCCTGACCCGGTCGCTGCCGCCGTGCTCGCGCTTCTCGGCGGAGCCGACGGCATCACGGTCCATCTGCGCGAGGACCGCAGGCACATCCAGGACCGCGACGTCCACGTCCTGCGCCAGACCGTCGTGAACCGGCTGAACCTGGAGCTGTCGATCGCCGACGAGATCGTCGCCATCGCCTGCGCCGTGAAGCCCGACGAAGCAACGCTGGTGCCGGAGCGACGCGAGGAGCTGACGACCGAAGGCGGGCTGGACGTGGTCGCCCACCAGGTCGCCGTTGGCGAGGCGATGGAGAAGCTGAAAGCCGCCGGCATCGAGGTGTCGCTGTTCATCGACCCCGACCTGCGCCAGATCGACACGGCGAAACGGCTGGGGGCGAAGGCGGTCGAGATCCAGACGTGCCGCTATGCCGAGGCGCGCACGGGCGGGGAGCGGCGCCGCGAACTGGACGCGCTGCACGCCGCCGCCGACCACGCGAGGACCGCCGGCCTGCACGTCCACCTGGGGCACGGCCTGAACTACGAGAACGTCGCCGCCGTCTGCCGCCTGCCGGGCGTCGAGGAGCTGAACATCGGCCACAGCATCGTGTCGCGAGCCGTCCTGGTCGGCATGGAGCGCGCGGTACGCGAGATGAAGGACGCCATTCGCGAAGCGACGCGGTAGGCCGGTTCGCCCGCTGCTTCGTCACCTCTGGAAAAGCAGATTGGCAGACTTTGCCAACGCTGGTAAAGTACGTGGAAAGGGGAGCCGCGATGCCGACGCGCAACATCAATCTCACGGAGCATCTCGACCAATTCGTCGAGCGCCAGGTCTGCACCGGCCGCTACGGCAACGCGAGTGAGATCGTCCGCGAGGCGCTTCGCCTGCTCGAACTGCAGGAGCAGGAACGGGAGGCGAGGTTGGACGCGCTTCGCCACGCGGCCCAGCAAGGCTTCGACGAGATCGACCAGGGCTGCGGCATCGTTCTGCCCGACAAGAAATCGCGCGCACGACTCTTCCAGGAGATCGAAGCCGAAGTCGTTGCGAAAGCCGCTCGCAAGGGCGGCTGGTCTATCGCGTGACGGATTCCGGCGCCGTGGAAATCGCCCGCGTGCTGCATGATTCGATGGAATCGGAGCGGCATCTCCCGGAGGAATGACGCGGTCGCTGCAAAGTTTGGTTGCAGCGCCGTCCTCGTCACGGCCAGAAGAACAGCCACGTCACCAGCACGAACGTCGGCAGCAGCACCAGGCTCGAATAGAGCAGGTAGCCGAAGAAGCTGGGCATGCGGTAGCCCATCGACTCGGCGATCGACTTGACCATGAAGTTCGGGCCGTTGCCGATGTACGTCATCGCGCCCATGAAGACGGCGCCAGCGCTGATCGCCTGGAGCAGCAGCGGGCTGCCGACGGCGAACTGGGCCAGCGTCTGATTCGGCCCGGCGCCCAGGGCGGCGAAGACCATGTACGTCGGGGCGTTGTCGAGAACCGCCGACAGTGATCCGGTCAGCCAGAAGTACTGCCAGGGCTGGGTAATGTCGAAGTCGCGGCCGTGCTGCTTGAGCAGCACCAGGGCGGGGACCATCGTCAGGAAGATGCCGAGGAACAGCACGGCGACCTCGACGATGGCGCCCCAGGAGAACTCGTTGGCCTGGCGCGTTGCGTTACGGGTGAAGAGCATCGACCAGACGGCCATCAGCACCATCACGAGCGTCGGCCAGGGATGCTTCAGCGAATCGACGCCCGTCATGTCGACGCCGGCCGATTCGAGCGCGTCGGCGAGCGGCTTGAAGAATGTCTTCGATTGCAGCAGCACGGCGAGCAGGATGCCGGCGAGGAACACGACGTTCACCAGCCCCGTGACGCGGATCGGGCCGGCGTTGTCGACGTGCGTCGGGCCTGGCTCGCGGAACCAGCACACGGCGTCCCACACGAAGAAGACGGCCAGCACGCAGCCGTTGGCGACGAGCCAGTGCGGCCAAAGGGCGAAGGTCCAGGCGAAGTCGACGCCGTTGAGGAAGCCGAGGAACAGCGGCGGGTCGCCCAGCGGCGTCAGCAGGCCGCCGAGGTTGCTGACGGCGAAGATGAAGAAGATCGGCACGTGCAGCTTGCGTGCGCGGTTCTTGTTGAAGCGCAGCAGAGGCCGGATCAGCAGCATGCTCGCGCCGGTGGTGCCGACGAGATTGGCGAGCGCCGCCCCGACGAGTAGCAGCAGCGAGTTGGCGACCGGCGTCGGCGCGATGCTGCCGTGAACCGCGATGCCGCCGGCGACGGCGTAGAGTGCCGCGAGCAGCACGATGAAGTCAACGTACTCGAGCATCGCGTGCGCCAGCACCGGAAGGGCGTGCTGGCCGGTGGTCTGCTGCACCCAGGTGAAGTAGCCGACGATGGCGCCACCGAGCGTGAAGCTGACGAGGGCTTTGCTGAGGTTGCTGTGCCAGAACTTCTCCGCCAGCAGCGGCATGACCGCGATGCAGAGCAGCAGCAGCGCGAACGG
This sequence comes from Planctomycetia bacterium, assembly GCA_043720335.1. GTDB lineage: Bacteria > Planctomycetota > Planctomycetia > Gemmatales > Gemmataceae > JAYSSW01. The sequence continues at coordinate 1,313 of JAYSSW010000313.1, read as the reverse complement.
CACGACCGAGAACGGCGACACCGTCAGCGTCCTGTGCTCCTGGTTCGTCATCCAATCGGGATGGTAGCGGTGGTAGCCGACCGCAGCGGCGATGGCGAGCAGGCCGACCACGACGTACCAGGCTTTGGAAACCGGAGCGGCGGGCGTGTCGTCCATGGCGTGCGCGATCCTCAATTTGGCGGGGAGGTGCGGCTATTGTAGGCGATCCGACCACTGGCATGCGCTTACCGCTTCGCGCACGCAGCAACGTGGCTTCGCGCGTGTCCTGCACCATCTCACGCGATGGTCGCGCGATCCACGTTCCGCCAGGCCGTGCGTGGGCGAAACCGTGAACGGGGAATTCCACACGCGATGCTCGCCTCCACGCCGTTGTGCGATCACGGCGCCCCCTTCACCTTCCACTCGCCGATGCGGGCGAAGACGTGGTCGGCGTCGAGCGGCGGCGTCTGCAGCGACGGGTGGACCGCGACATGCACGTCGCGCTGCCAGAGCGGGACGAACGGCATCGTCTCGTGGAAATGGACATGCACCTGCTGCATCGTCTCCTTCAGCGAGTCGAATTTCCGCTGGGCGAGGGCGGAGCGCAGCATGTCGTTGAGCTTGGAGTCGTTCAGAGCGAGAGAGCCTTCGCCGAGCGGGTCGAGCAGCAGCCAGAGCCGCAGCGGGTCGTCGAGCGAATGGGCCGACAGGTACACGAGGTCGTAGCTGCGCTGCTTGAGGGCCTGGCGCCACTGCGACGCCGGGACCGCTTGCAGTTTGCCGACGACCTTCCACTCGGCCTCGGCGGCGATCTTCTGGATCTGCTGCACGATCTGCGTGCAAGCCGCTGCTGCTGCGGGATCGTCATCGGGATAGGCGAGCGAGAACTCGACGGGGCCGACCTCCTGCTTCGCCTTGCGCGCGAAGACGCGCGCTTGCTCCGGCTGGTCGAGCGACGCCGGCACGCGCGGCGACGGGGCGGCGGCCCACGAGCCGCGCGGGTAGGGGCCGTTGGCGGCGCGCGGCTCCTTCGGGTCGCTGGGGAACACGTCGGTGAGGATCGCCTGCCGGTTCACCGCGTGCGCGAACGCCCGCCGCAAGGGCACGTTCGCCAGCGCCGGCTTGCGCGGATTGAACGCCAGCATCTGCACGCCAGTCGTCGGCAGCGCCTTCACTGTGTAGCCTCGCTTCTTCCACGCGGCGACCTGGTCGGCTGGCACGTCCCACGCGAGATGCGGCTACCTGCGAGAGACGCTGCCGTCCATCGTGCCGTACCTTTCGGAAGCGGCACACCAGGAAACCCTTGTTCGGCTGGAAGGCTTGAGCAAGGACAC
>JAYSSW010000312.1:0-4417 GCA_043720335.1 Planctomycetia bacterium | reverse complement strand
GCGCTGGTGCCGCCGCAACCCGCTGCCGGCGGCGCTGGTGGTCCTGGTGGCCCTGTCGCTGACGGGGGGCTTCGCGGCGACCTCGTTCTGGGCGCTGCAGGCGGCCGCCAACGCGGAGGAGTCGGGCCGCAACGAGCGGAAGGCGAAGGCCGCCAAGCTCCAGGCCGACGAGGCGCGCGACGAGGCCCGCGCCAACCTCTACTACGCCGAGATGCACCAGGTCGACCAGGCCCGGCACTTCAACCGCCCCCTCACGCGCATGAGCGCCCTGCTCGCGTCGTGGCAGCCCGGCGACAAGCAGCTCGACCACCGGGGCTGGGAATGGTACTACCTCGACGCCGCCGGCCGGCAGGACCTGTTCCGCCTCGAGCACGCCGACAAGGTCAGCGCCGCCCTCTGGAACCCCGCCGGCGACCGCCTGGCGACCCTCGATGCGCGCGGCGTGCTGCGCGTCTGGAACGCCGGCGGCCACGGCCAGCTGCTGCTGCGCGTCCACGACCGCGACGCCGGGCGCAGCCTCGCCTGGAGCCGCGACGGCAAGCAGCTGGCGACCGGCGGGCAGGACGGAAGCGCGCGGCTCTGGGACGCCGCCACCGGCGCGCTGCTCCGCGTCCTCGCCGGCCACGCCTGCCCCGTCGTCACCGTCGGCTGGAGCCTCGACGGCACGCAGTTCCGCACCGTCGGCCGCACCGACGCGAAACTGCTCGTCCATGACCTCGGCGAAGCGGGCGGCAGCACCGCCGTCCCCCTCGGCGCCCCGTTCGTGTCCCAGGCGAGCTGGAGCCCCGACGGCTCCCGCCTCGCCCTGGCCGGCACCGGCGGCGTCCGCGTCGTCGCGGAGGACGGCAGCGCCCTGCCCTTCAAGATCGAACAGGTCCTGGACAGCCTGTGCTGGAGCCCCGACGGCAAGTCGCTCGCGGTCAGCCGCCGCGACTTCAGCATCGGCATCGTCGACGCCGACACCGGCGCGACCAAGCGCGTCCTGCGCGGGCACCGGCATTTCGCCATCGGCCTCTGCTGGTCGCCCGACGGCCGGTCGCTCTGCTCCGGCGGCCTCGACCACGCCGTCCGCCTCTGGGACATCGACGAAGGCAGGCTGCTGCACACCTGGCTGGGGCACACCGACGAGGTCTTCGCCGTCGCCTGGAGCCCGCGCGGCGACCGCGTCGTCTCCGCCGGCAACGATGGCGAGGCCCGCGTCTGGATCGCCGCCCGCCCCGCCGCCCCGATCGCGGTCGCGCTCACCTCCGTGAGCTGGAGCGCCGACAGCGCCCGCGTCGCGGCGACCGCCCAGAGCGGCCATCTGCACGTCCTGGACCGCCTCACCCAGCGGAAGCTCGGCCCCCCCGGAGGGCTGGTCGTCCTCGCCAGTCGCGCCGCCTTCTCGCCGAAGGGCGACCGCATCGCCTGCGCGTGCATCGACGGGTTCGTCCGCGTGGTGGACGGGACCGGCAGCCGCGTCCTGCAGTTCCTCAAGGTCTCCGAAGGAGGCCTTCGCGCTGTCGCCTGGAGCCCCGACGGCGCGCAGCTCGCGGTCCTCACCCACGACTACAAGATCCAGTTCTGGGACGTGGAGTCCGAGAAGCTGCTCGCCGCCCTCGACGAGGCGGCGCCGGAGACCAGCGCCGTCGCCTGGAGCCCCGACGGCCTGCACCTGGCGGTCGCCGCGCGGGGTCGGGTTCGCGTCTGGCGTGTCGCCGACCGCCGGGTGGCGGCCACGCTGGAGCTGACCGAAGGCAGGGTCGAGCGCCTGGCGTGGAGCCCCGACGGCGCCCGGCTGGCGACCGGCGATACCCAGGGCCGCGTGCAAGTCTGGAACGCCGCCACCGCCGCGCTGCTGCGGACCATGCAGGGCAGCCGCGACTTCGTCCGCGGGCTGGCGTGGAACCCCGACGGGCGCCGCCTGGCGTCGGCGGGCATCGGCGCGGGCATGCAGATCTGGGACGCCGAGACCGGCAAGCAGGCCTACGTCGACCAGGTCGAAGGCGACCTTATCGACCTCGCCTGGAGCACCGACGGGCTCGCCCTCGCCGGCGCCTCCCACACCGGCGGCTTCCTCGCCGTCTGGGACGCCGCCAAGGGGCGCCATTTCCACCACGCCCCGCACCGCCTGCATCCGACGCAGCTCGCCGGGCACGTCCGCGACCTCGTCGAGCAGGGCGACTTCGCCGGGCTGGAGAAGCTCGCCGCCGACGTCCGCGCACACCACCAGGACAGCCCCGCCGCGCTGCGGCTGTGCGCCGGCGTGCTCCGCCACGTCGCCCCGCTCCAGCAGCAGGCGGGCCGCGAACCGGAGGCGGCCGACGCGCTCCGGCGGGCACGCGAGCTTTGCGCAGCCATGCTCGAACGCGACCCCGACGACTTCGACGCCGCCCTGCTGCTCGCCGACCTGCTGCTCGAACAGTCGACGCGCTGGCGCCCCCTGGCGCCGACCCGCGCCGTCTCCGCCTCCGGCGCCGACCTCGCGGTGCAGCCCGACCGCTCCGTCCTCGCCAGCGGCGTCAACCCCGACCAGGACGCCTACGTCCTGCACGCACCGACCGACCTGCCCCGCGTCGCCGCGCTGCGTCTCGAAACGATCCCCGACCCGCGCCTGCCCGCCGGGGGGGCCGGGAGGCACCCGGCCACGGGCAACTTCCGCGTCGCCGCCCTCCGCCTCGCGGCGATCCCCGCCGCCCAAGGCGCTGAAATCCCCGTCCCCCTCGTCGCCGCCGTTGCAGACTTCGCCACGCTCGCCAGCGATCCCGCTTCCGTCCTCGACGACCTGCCGGAAACGCACTGGCACACCTTCCCCCGCGCTCGTTCGCCGCATTGGCTTGTCGTCCGCGCCGACGCTTCCTCCGTGCTGCCTGCCGGCGCGACGCTCCAGGCGACGCTCGACTTCCGCGTCCCGCGCGCCCGGCAGCAGGCCCTCGGCCGCTTCCGCCTCTCCGTCAGCGACGACCCGCTCGCCTATCTCGCCAGCCTGCTGCGCACGCACCATCCCGTCAACAGCCTCGACCGCACCCGCCTGGCCGCCGCGCTGCTGCTGGGCGGCGAGCCGGCCCGAGCGCTGCGCTGGCTCGACCGCTCCCCCGAGCACAACGACCCGCTCGCCGACGGCTTCGTGCGCGCGCTGATCCACCACGACCTCGGGGACGCCGACCAGGCCCGCACCCACCTCGAAACAACGCTCGCCAAGCTGCGCAAACAACCCCGCGGCGAACTCGCGGACGAGCTCGCCGTGCAGGCGTCCGCCCGGCTGCTGAAACTGGAGGAGCCCGAAGCGCGCGCCCGCGTCGCCGACGCGCCCGGTCAGCCGTAGTGACACGCCCGAACCGTGGCATTTGCTCCGCGTCTCCGCGTGCGTGGACGATCCGAGCCTGAACGCCGCAGGTCGGCGGGGCCACGGAAAGGAACGAACAAGGAGAAGGCAGTTCCTTGAGAGCCAGCCGCTACAGCGATGAAAAGCCGCGTCGTCCCTCGTTGCACGACTCGCCGCGTGTCGCCAGCCGCCTGAGCCCGAAGCGCCAGCGAGGCCGACCCGCGCGACGGCCGCAAGCGAAGCGTCTCCCGTTCGACGATGCGCAGCGAGTCGTAGCGCGAGTCGCGGCTCTCGCTGCGCGAGTCGCCGTTCCCCTGGCCCGCACCGTCGCGCGGCTTTCCTCGCTCGCGCTTCGGGCTCAGGGCTGAGCCAAACGAAGCCGCTGCTTCCTTCGGCGAGCTTGCGCGGGCACGCTGTTTCCTGCCGTTCGCCTAGAATGAGGAAGCGACGGCGTTCACGGATCGAAACCACGGAGAACATCATGAGCCGGGCGTATCGCATCAAGGTGAAGGAGAGCGCTCGGCACGTCATCCGGGCCGGGGACCACGTCAGCACCTCGCTCGAAGTGCTGGAGATCCTGCCCCCGGAGCGCACCGCCGAGCTGCTGGCGGCGGAGCTGCGGCGGCGCGGCTTCACGCAGCGCGGCAGCGTCCTGAGCCGGGCCGTTGGCGATGGCGTCGTCGTGGAAGTCGATGTCGCCACTTCAACGGTAACGGTGAAGGTCGAGGAGGAGCAGAAAGTGATTCTGGAGGGCGAGAAGCAGGGCTGGACCGCCGCCGCCACGGGCGAGGGGCCGGAGCGCGACCGCGAGCTGTTGCGCCAGGAGGTGCTGAAGGATTTGCAGCGCCAGGCGGCCCAGAAGGAGATCGAGCTGCAGAAGAAGCTCACCGACCGGCTCGAAGGCAAGCTCGGCGACATCCGCAGGGAACTCGACCAGGCCGCCAACCGTGTCGCCGCCGAGGCGCTGAAGGAGAAGGCCGCGTCGATGGGCCAGATCAAGGAGCTGACCGAGGATCCGGAGACGGGATCGCTGACGATCGTGCTGGAGGTGTGAGCACGCGGGTGGCATCATTGGACAACGATATCAAGCCCGCCGCCGTCTGAGGCGGCGGG
>JAYSSW010000311.1:0-2016 GCA_043720335.1 Planctomycetia bacterium | reverse complement strand
GCGTCGGCGGAACCCGGCCCCTCACGCGGCACGGCTCGCCGGGGTTGTCGGCGCTTGACACGCGCCTCCCGTCCACGAATAATCCTGTGAAGCGGGTCCACACGCCAAGCATGTCTGGCGGCCGCGTTCAGGCCAGAATGGGACTGGAAAGCGAGGCGTCGGGTGAACCGGACCCAGTTGCAACAACTGGCCGAGGAACGCGTCCGCGACGCCGACGCGCTGCTGAAAGCGGGGCAGTGGTCCGGGGCGTACTACCTGGCCGGCTACGCGGTCGAGTGCGGCTTGAAGGCCTGCATCGCCAAACTGACCAACCAACACGATTTCCCCGACAAGGAACTCGCCCTCAAGAGCTACACGCACAAGATCGAAGTCCTGCTCGAGATCGCCGGGCTGCTCCTCCAGCGCAAGAACGACGCGGCGGCGAACCCAACCCTGGGCCGTCACTGGCAGCGGGTCAAGGACTGGGACGAGAAGGCCCGCTACCAGCTATGGACCGAGCGCCAGGCACGCGATATTTTCCAGGCTGTAACCGACACGACCAACGGGGTGCTGCCATGGGTCAAGCGCAACTGGTGAAGGAAGAGATCGACGCGGGCGCCGAGCTGGTCCGCGAGTTCGACAAGTACGAGCCGGTCAATGTCGCCTTCTGGCTCAAGGCCAGCGACGACGCGCACCGCTACCTCTACCTCGCGTCCGAACGAATCGACGACGCCAACATCACGGAGGCGTACGGCGAGGTGCTGCGCCTGGCGAGCCAGATCGACTCGCCGTACCTCGACCCGTTCCGGGTGAAGCTCCTCAACACGGCCGACCCGCTGGCCCAGGCGGCGGCGGAGATCAACCGCCGCTTCCCCAGCCGCGTCGCCACCCGCTTCGGCGGCAACTCCTTCGGCGGCGTCAGCACGGACGACGTGTACCTCTACCCCTCGCCCCTGCCCGCAGCGGTGCATTGATGCCGAAGCCGCAGGCGCAGGAACCGCGACCAACAGGGAGCGGCAGCACCGCGACGACGACGCCGTTTGGCAACCGCCTTTCGCCCCAGGAGAATGCGCGGCGATCACGTTTTTTCCCGAATGCGGAAGACAGGATTGAACGCGGGATTTCCGATGGGGTAGAATCAAACCTGGCGGTGTCTCGGAGCAAGAAATGGAAATTCGCTTCTTCGAGGATCCAGACACCAGGCAACCCCATATCTACGGGCATGGCGTCACCGAGCAGGAAGTCGAAGAAATCCTGCGCGGGCGAGGAGAGGACGTGCGGGCAAGAGAAGGCTCGCGGCGGAAGATCGGCCGAACCACGGGCGGCCGCTGCTTGCAAGTTTTCTATGTGCCTGACGAGGACGCCGACGGCGTGTTCGTCGTCACCGCTTACGAACTGCAAGCCAAGGCAATGAAAGCGTTTCGTCGCCGTCAACGGAGGAAGCCACAATGATTCCGCAGAAGTTCCCCCCAGGCTGGGACGCGAAGCGCGCCAAGGAGTTGGCCGCGCACTACGAAAGCCAGACCGAGGACGAGGAGCACGCCGACATCGAGGCGGCCCTGGCGGACGAGAACATTACCCTTATGGCGATCCCCGCCGACCTGGTCCCGACGGTCCGCGCCCTTCTCGCGCGCAAGAAGCCCGCTTGACGAAACCCCGGCGCTCCCGAAGCCGCAGGAACCGCGACAGGTGAGGATTAGTTAGCCTTTCAAAAAGATTCGGATCGAGGGAGTAAGACTCGGATTAATTGCTAATTGAGCGGTAGTGCCCGTCTCATTTCGGCGCACGCTTAAGAGCCTATCCGCTTAACCCCAGCTGAATGCCATAACTCCAGGCGAATTCGGGAGTTGCAGGAGTAAAGCGGACAGGCACTAAGCACGACATCGCGCAAACGATGGTCTTCGGCAAAAAGCCCTGCTTAGTAAGTGGGCCTCGTCCGCAGGGCCAGCTGCTACTAAATGGCTGATCCGGCAAGAACTTCGAGCAGGAAGCGGAGGTCCCAGCCGCAGAGCTGGCGTTTCTGCGCGATGCTTTCCT
>JAYSSW010000310.1:0-4421 GCA_043720335.1 Planctomycetia bacterium | reverse complement strand
TGGTGTCGGCGGACAAGGCGGGCAAGCGGGCGGTCCTGCAGGTGATGGACACGGGGGTGGGCATCGATCCCGGGCTGCTGCCCCACGTCTTCGACGCCTTCTGCCAGGGGGAGCTGGGGCTGGCCCGCACCAAGGGGGGGCTGGGCCTGGGGCTGGCGCTGGTCAAGGGACTGGTCGAGCTGCACGGCGGCACGGTCCGCGTCGCCAGCCCGGGCGTCGGGCGGGGGTCGACCTTCACGGTGTCGCTGCCCCTGTCGCACGCGCCGCACGGGCAGGCGGTGGCCATCGACACGAAGCGGCCGCCGTCGGCGCCGGCGCGGTCGCTGCGCATCCTCATCGTCGAGGACAACCGCGACACGGCCCGGTCGCTACGCATCCTCCTCCAGCGCTACGGGCACGTCGTCGAGATGGAGCACGACGGCGTCGCCGGCGTGGAGCGGTCGCTGACGTGGAAGCCCGACGTGGTGCTGTGCGACCTGGGCCTGCCGGAGATGGACGGCTACGAGGTCGCGCGGACGCTGCGGGCGCACCCCGGCTCGGCGGAGGTGCGCCTGATCGCGGTGTCGGGCTACGGCCTGGAGGACGACCGCCGACGCACCACCGAGGCCGGCTTCGACTTGCACCTCATCAAACCCGTCGACCCAGTCGAACTCCAGAGGCTGCTGAGCGTACTGAAGGTGGGGCTGTAGCGGCGCGCGCGGGGATTCACGGGTCAAGCCCGCTGCCGTTAGGCGGCGGGGTCAAGGCATGCACTGACCCTGCCGCCTGGCGGCAGCGGGCTTGATGGGATGCAACCTTCACCCCCCCCGGACGCGGCGGTTGACCGCGAGCGCGCGAAGTTCTAGCGTGACTGCGTCCGCGCGAATGCATCCATTTTCCAGTCCAGGTGGCGAGCGACATGGCCAACGAGAAAGACCCGGCGGGGGAAAAGCCGTCGGAGTTCACCCACATCCCGTCGTTCCCGGCCGGCCCGGCGAAGCGCGAAACGCCCGCCAGCGAGTCGCCGGAGGCGCCGTCGATCCGCCTGCCGGGCGGCTCCGGTGAAGGCGGGACCGACGCCAGCCAGTCGGTGCCGGCGTCCGAGACGACCGAGGACCGGCCCGGCTGGTTCGACCATTTCGACCGCTTCCTGCTGGTGCTGCTGCTGGTGCTGAGCTTCCTCGTTGCCTCGTTCCGGTCGGCCAACTCCGACCTGTGGATGCAGCTCGCCACCGGCAGGAGCCTGCTCGCCGGTGACTACGCCTTCGGCCCCGACCCCTACTCGTGCGCCACCGGCGCCACCGCCGACCAGCCCGCCGTGCCGTGGATCAACCACTCCTGGCTCTTCGCGGCCCTGGCGTACCTCGTCTACCAAACGGCCGGCGGCGCGGGGCTGGTCCTCGTCAAAGCCGCCCTGTTCACGGGACTCATTCTGCTCCTCTACCGCCTCGCCAGGCCGCAAGGAAACCGCTGGCTTCTTGTCGTCACCCTCACCATGGCGTCGCTCGCCGTCAGCAACCGCCTGCTCGTGCAGTCCACCGTCGTGTCGTTCCTGCTGCTCGGCGTGGCGATGCTGCTGCTGCACCGCGGCGGCGCGCTCCGCCCCGCTGCCGAGACAGCCGACGCCAACCCGAAATGGCTCTGGGGCCTGCCCGTCCTGATGGCGGTCTGGGTCAACTTCGACGCCTGGTTCGTAATGGGCCTGCTCGCGGTCGCGCTGGCCGCCGCCGGCGTCGGCGCGATGAAGCTGCTGAAGATCCCGACGGCGGTGTCCGGCGGGAAACTGTCGGCGGTGCTGCTGGCCAGCTTCCTGGCGTGCTTCGTCAGCCCGTTCCACGTGCAGGTGTTCCAGCTGCCTCCGGAGCTGGCGAACCTGCTGCTGCGCTTCACCGACATGGCGGGGCTGCCGGCGCCCGACTCGATGTTCGCGGGGGGGCGGGCGCTGCAGATCCTGCAGCGGGGCGAGTCGCAGCCGCTGCCGATCACGCTGTCGCCGCTGTCGTCGCGCTACTTCCAGGACGTGAACGCGGGGCTGACCGCGGCGGGCGTGGCGTTCTGGCCGCTGCTGCTGCTGGGACTGGTCTCGTTCGGCCTGCTGGCGCTGGTCGGGCACCGCCCCGGCGCGCCGGTGCTGCACGCGGGCCGCTTCCTCGTGTGGATCGTCTTCGCCCTGCTGGCGCTGGGGCAGCACCGCATCATCCCGTTCTTCGCCATCGTCGCCGCCCCGATCACCGCGCTCAACCTCAGCGAGTTCATCGTCTGGCAGGCGCGCGAGAACCCCGTGCTGCGCTGGGGCACGTCGAAGCTGGCGCGCTTCGTCAGCGTTTTGGTCATGCTGCTGCTGCTGTACATGGCCTGGCCCGGCTGGCTGCACGGGCCGGTCGAGTTCAACGCCACCCACCGCGTCGCCTGGAGCATCATCGAGGACCCGTCGCTGAAGCGCGCCGCCGAGCGGCTCAAGGAGCGCCGGAGCGAGGGGAAGTGCGGCGCCGTCTTCAACCTGTCGAACGACATCGCCAACTACTGCGCCTGGTTCGCGCCCGAGGTGAAGTGCTTCGTCGACTACCGCTACGCCCTGTTCGCGCGCGACATGGAGAGCTACGCCAAGGCGCGGTCGGCGCTGTGGAACAAGGGGAAGACGCCGACCGACTGGAGCAAGCTTTTCGAGCAGAAAGGGATCGACCACGTCGTGCTGCCGAACTTCGAGGCGAACCCCGCGCAGGCGTCGTGGTGGGGCGAGTCGCAGCGCTGGGCGCAGGTCTACGGCGACAACCGGACGATGGTTTTCGCGTGGGCGGGGCCGAACGGGCGCTGGCCGACCGACCTGCTGGTGCGCGACTGGAACCGGCAGGCGTTCGGCGAGGTGCCGCTGGAGCAGCGCCCGCCCGCCGGAGGGACGCCCCCGCCCGCCGACCTGTCGTTCTGGAAGCTGTACTACGACGGGATCGGCCCGCAGCCGGTCGAGACGCAGGACGTGTACCTGAAGCAGCTGTACTTCCAGTTCGCGGCGCAGCCCGCGCTGGTGCAGGCGCCGGTGGAGTGGGTGCACTACTGCGTCGGCTACGTCGCGTCCGCTGCGCTGGCCCCCGCGCTGCCCGGCGTCCCCCTGCACGCGCAGCTGATGCACGAGGACCGCCAGCTGCAGCACCTGTTCGGCTCCGCGCCGGGCAAGGAGCGGCCCCGCCGCCTGCACGGCGAGCAGGTCGCGGGCAACAACCGCCCCTTCTTCAAGGGCAGCGACGCCGGCCCCCCCTCCGCCCCCCTCCTCATGGTCCGGCTGGCGCGGCGCGGCGTCGCCGAGAACCCCTACGAGTTCCGCACGCACCGCGCCCTCGCCGACGCCTGCAACGTCCTGTGGAAATCCCAGGAGGAGTGGTGGGCCAACTACTCCGGGCAGATCCCCTTCACCTCGCCGCTCCGCGACAACCTGCGCCGCGTCCAGGTCGTCGCCGCGCTGCGCCAGGCCGTCCAGTTCAGCCCCAACGACTACGACCTGCACATGGCCCTGGCCGCCAAGTACCGCGAGCTGAACTACCTCGACCTGGCCCTCGAACACTTCGTCTTCGCCGAGAAGGCGCTCGAGCAGCTCCGCTTCCCCGACAAGAAGCAGCAGGAGCTGGTCGACAACAAGATCCTGGACCACCGCAAGAACCGCGCCCGCTTCGAGACCGACATCGAACGCCGACAGAAGGACCTCGCCCTCAAGCTCCCAGCGCTGCCCGGCGTGCAGAAGTACCGCGAGGCGGCCTTCAACGTCTACCGCGAAGTCGACGCCGAGAACAAGGAGCGGGTCGACGAGAAGGGCCGCGGCCTGGTGCTGGCGGCGCTCAAGCTGATCGTCGACCTCAAGTCGAAGGATCTCACCCCGGAGGAGGGGCTTGAGGTCCTCAACCGCGAAGTCTACCTGCTGCTGACCATGGGGCAGATCGGCGAGCTGGCCGGCGAGATGCCCAAGCTCAAGGACAAGCTCGGCCCCGCCTACCACAACTACCAGTTCCTCCTCGCCGGCGCGACCGGCGACTACGACACGATGAACCTCGCCCTCGACGAGATCGAGAAGCTCGCCGTCCAGGCGTCCGCCGGGCGCGAGCCGTTCCTCGCCGCCCACATCGTCGGCTTCACCGTCGGCGCCAGCCAGGGCCTGTTCATGCCCCCGCTCCTCCAGGCCGCCCTCGCCGTCCAGAACGAGCCGCAGGTCCGCGAGATGTCGGTCCGCTTCAACATCTCCCGCTTCGAGCGGCTCAACCTCCTCGCGCTGCGCGGCGTCGTCAACCTCGAGGCCGGCGACACCGTCCGCGCCCGCGCCGCCTTCCAGCAGGCCGTCGACTCGGCCGGCCCCGAATTCTACTTCCCCGACCGCCCCATCGCCGAACGCTACCTCGAACTGCTGCGGCCCCAGTAGCAGGGATTTGAGATCGCGGATTTCAGATTTCAGATTGAAG
>JAYSSW010000309.1:0-2019 GCA_043720335.1 Planctomycetia bacterium | reverse complement strand
CAATCCGAAGGCTGTAATGGCGAGTCTGGCGGCCTGAAACACACCTGATTTTCCGTGTTTTCGATTTTTTCACACGCTCTGAGCGCAAGCGAGGGGATCGCTTGACGACTCGCCGGATGAGAATTTTCGCCAACTGGGCTTACTGCGATCCCCTCGCTTGCGCTCAGGGTTAGTGTGATCCGGGCACGCTTCGATCAACGATCCTCCATTCTTCTCCACTCCTTCGGTCGCACTCCGATGCAATCCGCGCTCTACCAGTCGGCCCTTGAATTCGCAGCCCAGCAGTGCCGGCAGCTCCTCGCGAAGCATCCGGGCTATCACCCGATGTACACTGTCGAGGGGCAGTGGCGCCGCGAAGGGGAACTGTGGACGCACTGGTGCGAAGGCTTCTACCCCGGCATCTTCTGGCTGCTGCACCGCCACACCGGCGAGGCGTTCTGGCGCGAGCACGCAGAAGCCGCGAGCCTGCGGCTGGAGCCGCGCCGCTTCGACCGCAACGTGCACGACCTTGGCTTCCTGTTCTTCTCGACCTATCTGCGCTGGTATCACCTGACAGGCGATCCAAAGTTGAAACAAGTCCTGATCGACGCGGGGCGGACGCTCTCCTTGCGGCGGCAGATGGGGGGCTACCTCGCGTCGTTCATCGGGCCGCAGTCGCTGTTCATCGACATCATGATGAACGTCGGCGTCGTCCTCTGGGCCGCCAACGCCACCGGCGACGACACGCTGCGGCAGATCGCCCTGGAGCACTGCCGAACCACGCGCAAACACCTGGTCCGCGAGGACGGCGGCGCCGCCCACGAAGGAACCTTCGACATCGCGACCGGCCAGTTCCTGCACCAGTCGACCCACCAGGGCCTGCGTGGCGACAGCACCTGGTCGCGCGGGCTGGCCTGGGCGATCTACGGCTTCACTGCGGCGTACCGCCTGAGCGGTGCGAGGAATTTCCTCGAAACCGCCCAGCGCTGCGCGGAATGCTACCTGCGGCGCACGCCGAAGCATGGCGTGCCGCCGTGGGACTACGACGCGCCGGGCGAGCAGCCGCTCGACAGCTCCGCCGCCGCCATCGCCGCCAGCGGCCTTTTCGATTTGGCTGAGCAGACGGAGCTGGTCGCCGACCAGGCCCGCTATCGCCAAGCCGCGCACGGCACGCTTGCCACCTTGTGCAGCGACGACTTCCTGGCAACAAGCCGGCCCGGCTGGGAAGGCATCCTGCTGCACGGCGTGTATCATCTGCCGAAGCAGCTCGGCGTCGATGAATCGGTTGCGTGGGGCGACCACTTCTTCGTCGAAGCCCTCGTCAAAGCACTCGCCGGCCGCAGCGACGCCGCGTGGTGATTTTCCTAGAAAGCATCAGCCACAGAGGTCACAGAGAACACAGAGAAAGACAACGAGAGTGGAATCGTGGTCAATCCGCGAGATGCTGCTGTTTGTTGGCGAACCCGATACTCTTCCTGCCTCTCTCTCTGTGTTCTCTGTGACCTCTGCGGCTAGTTTTTCTCCCTGAGGCATCAACGATGCGCATCGCCGTCATCAGCGACACGCACAGCCGAACGTCCTCCGTGCAGGCGGCGCTGGCGCTCCTCGCGCAGCAGAACGTCGCGCTGATCCTGCACTGCGGCGACATCCAGGACGGCGACACGGTGAAGCTGTTCCCCGCGAACACGCATTTCGTGCCCGGAAACTGCGACGACCGCAACGAGATCCGCAACGCGGCCCAGTCCATCGGCGCGACTTACCACGACGGCTACGGCACCCTTGAACTCGCGGGAAAGTCGGTCGGTTTCGTCCACGGCGACGACCCCCAGCTGCTGCGCGACCTCGAACAGTCGAACGCCTTCGACTTCCTGTTCCACGGCCACACCCATATCGCCGGCGAGCGCCAGGTCGGCAAGACGCGCGTCATCAATCCCGGGGCGCTGCAGCGCGTCATCGTGCGGACGTTCATCGTGGTCGATCTGGCGAGCGGCGAGGTGGAGTCGTTCCAGGTGCCGTGAAAACGAGAAGGGCCGCGCGGAA
>JAYSSW010000308.1:0-9263 GCA_043720335.1 Planctomycetia bacterium | reverse complement strand
CCGGCGGCGCCACGGCCGGGCATCCACGCCTCCAGGTCGTACTTGCGGTAGGCCGGGCCGCCCAGGTCGCCGGTGCAGGTGTCGATGACGTGGTACGGCAGGCCCAGCCCCTGGAAGATCGACTCCTCGATGGCGCGGATCTCGGCGTGGATCGCGTCGCTGTCCTCCGGCGTGCAGAACGCGAACATCTCGACCTTGGTGAACTGGTGCACGCGGTACAGGCCGCGCGTGTCCTTGCCCGGCGCCCCCGCCTCGGTGCGGAAGCAATGCGACAGGCCGACGTACTTCAATGGCAAATTCGCCTCGTCGAACACCTGGTCACGGTGCATGCCGCCGAGCGTGATCTCCGCCGTCGCGATCAGGCACAGGTCGGTGTCGGCGATGCTGTAGATCTGCGTCTCCGGCCCGCGCGGCATGTAGCCGATCCCCTCCAGCACGTCGACGCGGGCCAGGTCGGGGGTGATGATCGGCGTGTAGCCGTGCTTCAGCAGCGTCTCGAAGGCGTACTGCACCAGAGCCAGTTCGAGCAGCACCGCTTCGTTCTTGAGGAAGTAGAACTTCGCGCCCGAAACCTTCGCTCCGCCTTCAAAGTCGACGAGGTCGAGCGCCTCGGCCACCGCGACGTGGTCCTTCGGCTTGAAGTCGAACTTGCGCGGCTCGCCCCACTTCGCGACGACCTTGTTGTCCTCCGGCGTGCCCCCCACCGGCGCGTCGGGATGCGTCATGTTCGGGATCGTCGCCAGCACCGCCTTCAAGTCGGCCTCGGCTTGCTTGACAAGCGTTTCCTGCTCGGCGACCTTGTCGCGCAACACGCGCCCCTCGGCGATCAGCGTCTGCTTCTTGTCCTTGTCCTTCTCGGTCGGGATCGACTTGGAAAGAAGATTCGCCGCCTGCTGCATCTCCTGGGCAGCGTGGACGAGCTTCTTGCGCAGGTCGTCGAGTTCGACGACGCGGTCGACCTCGGCCGTCACGTTGCGGTTCCTGCAGTTGGCCTTCACCGCGTCGAGGTTGTCGCGGATGAACTGTG
Source organism: Planctomycetia bacterium (assembly GCA_043720335.1). Classification (GTDB taxonomy): domain Bacteria; phylum Planctomycetota; class Planctomycetia; order Gemmatales; family Gemmataceae; genus JAYSSW01. Next base: position 8,236 of record JAYSSW010000308.1, on the reverse strand, counting down.
CGTCCAGCATGGCGGTGATCCAAGGGGGACAACGAAAAACGGCCCGTTTAGCCGTTCGCCTACGGCGAACGCGAACAGGGCCATGTCAATGAACTAAAACACCCTGGCGACTACGGCCGCTGCGCCAGCGGCACATACGCCACGTCGCGCTTGCCGACGTAGATCTGCTCCGGGCGGAAGATGCGGTTGTTCTGCAGCTGCTCCAGCCAGTGGGCCAGCCAGCCAGCGACGCGGGCGATGGCGAAGATCGGCGTGAACAAGTCGCGCGGGATGCCGAGCGCCTGGTAGATGATGCCGGAGTAGAAGTCGACGTTGGGGTAGATCCCCTTCGGCCCGACCTTGTCGGCCATCACCTTCTCCATCGCGATGGCGAGGTCGTAGAGGGGCGGTCGGCCCGTCTCGACGAAGACGTTCTCGGCAAGTTCCTGGAGCACCGTCGCGCGCGGGTCCTTCACCTTGTAGACGCGGTGGCCGTAGCCCATGATCTTCTTTTTCTTGGCGAGGGCGTCCTCGACCCAGGGAGTGACGTTCGCCAGCGGCCCGATCTGGTCGAGCATGTCGAGGACTTCCTCGTTGGCGCCGCCGTGCAGCGGGCCAGTGAGGGTGCCGATGGCGGCGCTGATGACCGTGTACGGGTTGGCGAGCGTGCTGCCGGTGACGCGGCCGCTGAACGTGGAAGCGTTCATCGTGTGCTCGGCGTGCAGCACCAGGCAGGCGTCGATCACCTTGCGGATCGCCGGCGACGGCTCGCGATCGAAGAGCATGTAGTAGAGGTTCGCCGCATGGTCGAGGTCGTCGCGCGGCGGGATCGGGTCGTCGCCGTGGCGAATGCGGTGGAAGGCGGCGGCGACGGTGGGCATCTTGGCGATGAGCCGCAGCGACGAGTCCCAGTTGGTGTTCGCGGGGCTGGTCACGTCGCCGCACGGATAGAACATCCCCATCGCCGCGACCGCCGACTGCAGGGCGTACATCGGGTGCCCCGACTCGGGCAGGCACTTGACGAGGTCGGACAGGCGGAACTTGATGCGGCGATGGTGGCGGAGCTGGTCGTCGAAGTCGGCGAGCTGTTTCTGGGTCGGCAGCTCCCCCTTGAGGAGGAGGTAGCTGGTCTCCTCGAAGCAGCTTTCACGGGCCAGGGTTTCCACCGCGATGCCGCGGTACTCGAGCCGGGCACGTTTGCCGTCGATGAAGCTGACCGCGGACTCCGCGACCGGCACATCCGCAAGACCGGGACGCAACTCGATCTGGCTCATGACGCTCCTTGGATGGGATCGGGGGCCTGCGCGCGGGGTGTTCGCCGCAATGGGGGGTGGGCATGGGATTCGCGCGGCTTTCCAAGGGAAGGATATTCACCCCGCGCGGCTTCGACCAGACCGCCAAACGCTCGTGTTGAACGGGAGGAAACCGAAGCGGCGACGGACGTCGTCGTGCAATTGAGGGACGCCATCGAACCGACGGCGCGGGAAGAATTGGAAGCTTCAGGCCGCGACGTGCTTGAGGTCGATGATCTTGAGGAAACCGTCCTTGTCGCCCGCGCGCAGGGCTTGCACCGCAAGCTTGCGGGCATGGATGTTCTGGACGAACCCGTCGATCTCAGCGGCGTGCTCCGGGCACACGTTCGCGGTCGCGCGAACGACGTCCTCGGCTCGTTCGAGTGCATGTTCAAGCTTGACCAGCAACGGGAGATGAAGCACCGCGAGATCAAGGTAGATGGTCAGCACATCGAGCCAGGCGCCGCGCGTGCACATGCAGACCCGCTCCGCGTTGAGCGGGGAGGCGACTTGCTGGGCGACGGCGACGACCACGTCGATGCCGCGAACGACCTTGTCGAATCGCTCGAACAGCTCCCCCTCGCCGAATGTCTCCCGGAACGAGATGACGCCCCCGAATTTGCTCAGCTTGTCATGGAGCGCGGAGGACATTTTGGCGGCTTCACGGATCATCTGTGCGAAGCCCGAAGGGTCGTCGGGCTGCTGCTTGCGGAGGAGATCGCTGATTTCAAGGTAGTCCCGGAGCGTCGATTCGCCCCTGGCGATGAATCGGGAGAGAAACACCTTGTAGCGCGAGTACTGCGTCAGTGGGGGGTGAGAGAAGAAACGCTCCCAGCAGTTTCGGGTGATTTTCTCGCAGAGATCCAGGTGCTGTTCCACCGCAGCCTTGTAATTCGGGCCTTTCTCGTGGGAAAGTTCCCAGGCGAAGGCCTTCGCTTCGATCGACGATTTCTCAAGGGAGCAGAGCAGCAGCTTGCGGGCGCCGCGATAGCCGAACGCCCAGAACGCCACACTGACGAGCAAGGCCGACACCGCCATCCAGAACAGGACAGCTCCTTCCATGCTGATCGGATTCTGTTTCGTCGCTCGGATGAAGATCAAGCCCAGGAGGACCACCATTGGGAAATACACAGCCGAACCGATGGAGTGTTGGATGAAATTGACGACGGGCTGCATGGCGAAGTCACGCAGTCCCGAAGGCGCTTGCTTAATTACTCCTTGAAACAACCATGCTCCATGAATCGTGAAGAAAATCAACGCGGAAGCTACAAGAGCCACGCCAGCATCAATCAGTGCGTAGTAGCCGAAATACAGAATGCCTCGCTCTTCGGAAGAGCGGTCGTACCATGGATTCTTCATGCAGTACAGGACGACCAGAACTCCTATCGCGACGAAGACGAGCATTTGGCAGATGAGCTTGGGCCAGCGAGCCCACCGGCTCACCGCCAGGTCGCCGATCTTGCGGCGGCTGAGCCACTGGGCCGCAGCGCTGCAAAGATCGACCAGCCCGTACATCGCGAGGGTGACCGCGAAACCGATCAGGATCGCCCAGGCGTGCGACCCGACGCCGCCACTGGAACCGGACCGCACGCGCAGGACGGCGGAAGTCACACCGCTGACGGCGGCCCAGATGAAGGCGAAAACGGCGAGCAGCAGCAGGCCGCGGATGAGCGACATGACGAACTCCGTGCGTCAAGAAAACCACCGGAATGCCTGCTCGATCAACGAGACGGCGAAGGGCGTCGAGAACATCCAATCCGCCAGGAGGTAGATGAGGACCGAGATCCCAGCAACCCCCACGAGGAAGGCGGAAAAGAACAGCGGTCCGCCGAACACGTTCGCCGCCAGCTCGATCACGATGCGGCGCAGGCGATGGGGATACGGCGGGTTGCAGATGCCCGATTTGTGGTGCTGCACTCCGTGAAAAACCTCATGGCTTATGATAGATGTTCCAAGGCATGGAATCCAGTGGCCCGCGACCGCCAGCAGGAAGGGGCCAGTCGGATCCTTGTCGTCGAGCAGGTCGATGAATCCCACGCTGCCTCTCATCTCACGCCAGCTCCCGAAGCGCCGGAATTGAGATCCCTGCATCCGTTCCACAAAGCGGTCCCAGTCCATTTGACTCCGAAAGGTCAGGACGCACCAGACCGCGACACGGAGGCGATACAGCTTCTTGCAGCACACGGCGAGCGCAGCTGCCTTCAGTTCTGGACATTCGCTTCCGGTGGGCCGAGGCGGCTTCGCGCCGAAACAAAACCGCTTCAGCAAGTTCCAGACGGCCAGCAGCATGCGATTCACTCTTCATCGGCACAATCATCGCGAAAATCCAGCACCGGCAGCGTACATAGATAGCAAGGGAATGCGAATGAGGCAAGGAATTCCCGCCTTCAGGGATTCCGATTCAAGAATTCGCCCCACGACACATCCGCTGCTGATTTGTGTGCCTCTTGTCATCGCGAACGACGCTCCTTCGTTGTTCTCGGCTCCAACGCCCACTGCTCGGCCCAGCCGTCCGCATCTGCAGCAGACGGACCGCCTCGACTCGCGCAGCGGAACGCTCGCTTTCCAGGGCAGCGACCCGTTGCTTTGGCGAACGCCGGGAGGCAATATGCCCGTTCACCAACATGTGATGGGGGCGAGAGGCGGGCGCCGGTGTCCCCGTTTCGGCGAGCGCAAGAACGGGGCCTGATCCCGGGGCCGTTTCCGGTCCAGGCGGGGAGATTCTCGTTCCGCCTGGACATGCGGGCGCTAAACGGGGAACTTTCGACCTGCCTCTCGCCAATACGTTCAGCCATCGACCAGAATCACATGAATTTCGCCGGGGCCGTGGACGCCGGTGACGAGCTTGAGCTCGATGTCGCCGGTTTTGCTGGGGCCGGTGATGAGCGACAAACACGATGGCGGCGAGGTGGCGGACGAGTTGCTTACGGGGGAGAACAGATCGAAGAGGTCGAACAGGTCGGGCAGCAGCTGGGAGCGCTCGGCGACCGCGATGTGGACGGGCGGCAGCAGGCTCAGCGAACGCGGGTCGAGCGGCCGGCTCGCCATCACCACCGTCCCGGTCTCCGCGACCAGGCGATGCACGTTCGAGATGCCCACGTCGGCCGCGAACATCGTCTCGCGCGCGCCGGGGCCGGCCAGCGCGTCGGTGGTCGTCACCTTGAGGCCGGCGCCGCGCAGCTTCGTCGCCAGGTCGAGGCGGTCGAGCAGCCCGCCGCTGCCGAGCAGGATGCGGCGTGCTGCGTGTCGTCGCAGGATGTCGTTGACGACGCGCCAGGCGCCGTCGCGGTCCGTGACCAGGTGCGACACGCCACCGGCCGCCGCCAGCTCCTTGCAGAAGCGTTCGACGGGGTCGGCGCCCGCCCCCTGGTAACCGACCTTGCCGCGCTGGGGCAGGCTGGGGATGGGGGCGGCGCGGTTCCCCTCGTTGACGGCTTCGCGGACGCGCCGCAGGAATGCTTCACGAGCCATGGCGCTGCATCTCCTTCCAACGGTCGCGGAACGACTTGGTCGCGGGGGCGGGGAAGTCGCGCTGCTGGGTCCAGCCGGCGCCGGGCCCGGGCAGGCTCGACAGCCAGCCGTCGCGCGCCTGCCGACGCATCATCGTACGGGCGGCGGTCAAGGCCAGGCGATACAGCCAGGGCCTTTTCAGGACCTGCGTCCAGAGCTTGTAGCCCAGCCCTTCCAGCCAGCTCGGCTTGTGCTGGTGCTGCAGCTCGCGCAGGCCGACCAGCATGCGCGGAATGTTTATCTTCACCGGGCAGGCGGTCAGGCACGCCCCGCACAGCGACGACGCATGGGGCAGGTGCGGGTTGTCGGCCACGCTGTCGTAGAGCGGCGTCAGGATGCTGCCGATGGGGCCGGAGTAGACGCCGCCGTAGGCGTGCCCGCCGATGCGGCGGTAGACCGGGCAGGCGTTCAGGCACGCCCCGCATCGGATGCACTGCAGACTCTCGCGGAACGGCGTCGCCAGCACGCGCGATCGGCCGTTGTCGAGCAGCACCAGGTGGAACTCCTCCGCGCCGTCGATCTCGCCCGGCTGGCGCGCCCCGCTGATGACCGTCGAGTAGACCGACAGCGTCTGCCCCGTCGCCGCCCGTGCGAGCAGCTTCAGGAAGACCGGCAGATCGCACCAGCGCGGGATCACCTTCTCGATCCCCATGATCGCGACATGCACGCGCGGGCAGGTCGTCGTCAGCCGGCCATTGCCTTCGTTGGTTACGAGTGCAACGGTGCCCGTCTCGGCGACCGCGAAGTTCGCTCCGGTGATCCCCAGGTCGGCCCGGCGGAACTTCTCGCGCAGCACGCGCCGTCCGGTCAGCGCGAGCGTGCGCGGATCGGGCGGCAGCTCCTCGCCGAGATGCTGCGACATGACGCGGGCAATCGATTCGCGGGTGTGGTGGACGATGGGAGCGACGAGATGCGAGGGGCGTTCCTTGGCGAGCTGGATGATGTACTCGCCGAAGTCGGTCTCCGTGACCTCGATCCCCGCCGCTTCGAGGGCGCCGTTGAGGTGGATCTCCTCGGAGGTCATCGACTTCGATTTGACGACGGTGCGGCACTTGGCCTGCTGGGCGATCTCGACGACGATCTTGCGGGCCTCGTCCGCATCGGCTGCCCAGTGGACTTTGCCGCCGAGCTTCTGGACCGACGCTTCGAGTTGCAACAGATACTGGTCGAGATGAGCGAGAGTGTGTTCCTTGATTTGCTTGGCGTGATCGCGGAGGTCGCCGCTGTCGCCGAGCGCGGCGTAGCCTCGGCGGTTGCCGGCCATGAGGGTGTCGGTGAGCCGGCCGAGGGCAAGCTGGAGGGTGGCGTTGCCGAGGGCCTGCCGCGACGCCTCGACGAAGTCGTGATGCTCGTGGCGTGCGTAGTCGGTGGGGTTGGTGGTGTCGGACATCGGTTTCAACTCTGCACGGGCGTTTCGGGAGCCTCGTCCAGCGGCGGTCTCACGGGCCAGGGCCTCTCGATGTTTTTTTTCATTTCGGCGGTTATCATCGCGATCATGCGCTGCTTGAGATCATCCGGAAGCACGCCAAAATGGTCTTCAAGCGCTACGATGGATATTTTAACACAGCCTTGGATGTACCCTTTTTCAAACCACGTCATGTTCATGGCGTTGCCTCGTGGAGGCGGGAGGAGAATCGCGAAAACATCACCACATGATCACGTATCGGCGGCTTCAACTCGTGCCTATTCGGAGGATTCCAAACCGAGATCCTTCAGGGACTTCGCGTCGAGGATCTCGTCCGCAAGTCGTTCGATGTCTTCCGCCGACATCAGTTCGATTTGCGAGATGACTGCCTGCGAAGTAGGCCCGAACCGCTTCTTGAGCTGTTGCAAGAGCGTTTTTCGCTGTCCCTTCAACTCACCCCTCATCTCGCCCTGCTCGTGCCACGTCGTGTTCATCGGTTTGACTCCTTCGGAGGGGGTGCCGGAGGCGATTCGCTCGAACTCGCGCAGCTGCTCCGCGTCGAGCGGCAGGTACGCCTGCACGCACTCGGTGAGGAGGTAGAGCTGCTGGCTGGTCACAGGGGCTTCGGTCAGGCGGCGCAGCGCCTGCATGCCCAGCTCCGCGGCGCGATCCTTCGGCATCCTCATCAGCGCTGACAAGGCCATGCCGAGCGGGTTGTCGCCCTCCAGGTATTGTATCGCGTCGAGGGCGGGCAAGCCGACATAAAGATACTCGAAATGGACCGTCCGCAGGCTCCAGAACTTCTCCTCGTACACGTCGTGGCCGATCCCGTCCAGCCCGACGTTCAGGTAGATCGCGATCGGCAGCACCGGCAGCCCGTGGCGGCTCCGCAGCGACGCGTACGACTGGAACATCCGCCAGCGCAGCGGCGTCGCCTTGTCGGGCGACTCGATCTCGATGTGGACCAGCGCGATCCAGTGGTCCGGCTCGCCGGGATGCTGCCCCTGCACCGACTCGCGCGTCGGCAGCTTGGCGACCAGGTCGAGCACGCGGCGCACGCCGTCGGGCGGGTCGGGGAACTGCTCCTTGTCGAGCCATTCGACGTTGTCGACGTCGAAGCGCGCCGCCCAGTCGGCGAAGAAGAGCCGCAGGAAGTCGCCGAAGAACTCGCGGATGAGCGTCTTGAAGCGCTGGTCGTGGTCTTTCATGGTCGGCCTCGCTCACGTCCCCGCCAGCAGTTCGGCCAGGTGCAGGATGCGCGTCCCGCCCTTGCCGCGCCGCAGGCAGCCGCCGATGTTCATCAGGCAGCCGGCGTCGGTGGCGACTACGGCGTCAACACGGGCCTTCTCGATGAAGCCGGCCTTGTCCTGCACCATCGCGCCGCTGATGCCGGGGTAGCGGACGGCGAACGATCCGCCGAAGCCGCAGCACTCGTCGAACCGCTCCAGCGGCACGAAGCGCAGCCCCTTCACCTTCTGGATCAGGCGGATCGGCTCCTGGTTCAGCCCCAGGCCGCGCAGGTGGCAGGCCATGTGGTAGGTGACGCTGCCGTGGAACACGGCCCCCACGTCGTCGATCTTGAGCTGGTTGACGAGGAAGTCGGACAGCTCGAACGTGCGGGCCGCCAGTTCCTTCGCTTTCGCGTGCCAGACCGGATCGTCGTGGAACAGCTCCGGGTATTCGAGCTTGACCATCGCCGCGCACGAACCCGACGGCGTGACGACCGTGCCGGCGCCGGCGAACGCCTCGATGGTGTGGCGCGCGAGATCGCGGGCTTCGTGGTGGTAGCCGGAGTTGAACTGCGGCTGCCCGCAGCAGGTTTGCGATTCGGGAAAGGTGACGCCGACGCCGAGCCTGCGGAGGAGCTTGACCGTCGCCATGCCCACGTCGGGAAAGAAGGCGTCGCCGAGGCAGGTGATCATCAGGGCGACGTTCACGCGAAACGCTCCGTGCGGGTTGGGGGATATTTCATATAGCCCCCGGCTTGCCGGGGGTGCGGCGCGAGGTCGATCAGGATGCGTCGAACCGACCGACCTTGCACGTCACCCCC